>JBEKGV010000067.1:0-15665 GCA_050012615.1 Acetobacteraceae bacterium
CATCGCGGCCAGCGGCGAGGCAGCGCGTGCCGCACCCATCCTCGATCGCGTGCGGCGCGCTCGCCCGAACCACGGCGATCCCTGCCGCGATCTCGAGACCATGCAGCCGCGTGTGCCTCGGTCGGTGGTGGCCCGCCAATATCGCGCCAGCCTCAAATTGACACCGGGCGATACGCGGTTGCGCCGGGACTTCGCCACCTATCTGCTCGAAAATGCCGAGCCGGACGCCGCACTGTCCGTACTTCGTGACGCGCCCGAGGTGCCAACCACGCTCAACCTACGCGGGATGGCGTTGGCCGAAACGGGGAAATACAAGGAAGCCACACGCTGTTTCGAGGGGGCGGCGAGGCTGGATCCCGCTGCTCCCGCCGGATGGTCCAACCTGGGCATGATGCTCAAGATAGAAGGGCGGTTCGACGAAGCGCTCGCCGCCTATGATCGCGCCATCGCTCGCGATGGCCATGACCCCCAGATTAACGTCAACCGTGCGATCGCTCTGCTTCATGCGGGACGATGGGAAGCAGGCTGGCGAGATTTCGAATTGCGGTTCAAACGCCCAGGATACGCGGCCGTATCGAGCGCTCCGCTGCTGCCTGGTCTCGACGCGGGCGCGCGTCTCGATGGGCAGAGGGTCCTCGTATGGCATGAGGAGGGCTTCGGCGACACGGTGCAATTCGCACGCTATTTGCCGCTTCTGGTCGGGCTCGGCGCCAAGGTGACCGCCTCGGTTCCCGCCCCTCTGGTCCGGTTGCTGCGAGGGATGCCCGGGATCGACGTGATCCAGGCGGGCGACGATTCATCGCCGCCGCATGACCTCCAGTGTCCGTTTTTCAGTCTGCCGCGCGCCTTCGGCACCACGACCGCGAGCGTTCCAAACGCGCCTTATCTTGCCGCCGATCCTGCTCTCGCCGCCGCCTGGTCCGCCCGTTTGCCACAGGACGGATTGCGTGTGGGCCTGGTCTGGGCTGGGCAGGCCAGGCCGTGGCTACACGGGTTCAACTCCGTCGACCGGCGAAGGAGTATCGACCTGGCAGCGTTCGCGCCGTTGGCGAATGTTCGTGATGTGCGGTTCGTCAGCCTGCAGGCAGGAACGGCCGCTGCGCAGGGCCAGGAACCGCCCCCGGGCATGGAGCTGACCGATCCGATGGAGTCGGTAGGCGATTTCGCCGACACGGCGGCGATCATCGCCAACCTGGATATGATCGTCAGCGTCGACACATCGGTCGCGCATCTGGCGGGAGCGATGGGAAAGCCGGTGTATCTGCTTGACCGCTATGACAACTGCTGGCGTTGGTTGCACGGGCGGACCGATAGCCCCTGGTATCCAACGATGACGATTTTTCGTCAGCCGAAGCCGGGCGACTGGGGAACCGTGATGCATCGCGCGTCGGCTTCGCTGGCGTCGCCGGCGATGGCGCGAAGCGGGCCACTGCCAATGTCCCGGCCGGATACGCTCGCGACGGCAGCTTGAAAAGGGTCAGGTGACCGATTGAAAGAGGACGGCGCGGAGCTCTGGGTACTCCGAAATGACCGGACCACGGAAGCGACGGGGGCAGGCTTGCCGCGCGCGCTCGCGATGGCAGCACTAACGCGTCAGCCTGATCCGTGAGTGTCGGCGGCGGTGATCAATATCGAAATCGCCGTGACCAGTTGGACGGGCACAAATGGCTTGGCGATCATCACGCTGTCCGGCACGCCCTTCGATGACCATTCATGGCTGCTATCGCCGGATAAATAGACGACCGGCATGTTGGAGACGAGCTCTCGGGCGCGGCGCCCGACGTCCCAACCGTCGGGCCCAATACCCAGATTGACGTCGGTGATGATGGCCTTGAATCGCGACGCGTCCTTGGTCAGGCCGGCGATTGCCTGATTGCCGTCGCGGGCCGCCATGACCTCGAATCCCACTTCGGTGAGCTCATCGACCAAGACTTTCAGGATAAGTGCATCGTCATCGACGACAAGCACAGTAGCCGATCGCATGTTGCCGCCCCCCGACACGAGCCTCAGAACCATCTCTTTGGCCCGTCCCGTGACCAGTTGGAACGAGTCCGAGATACCTGAGTTCCCTTGTTTGGAGGGGGACAGGAGCGCGAAGGATGCGGCTCGCACCGGCGATGAGCGGCTTTAAAGTGCCGCCAGGGGATCGATCGGTGGCGAAAAGAAGGTCTCGCTCACCCTTTCGACCCAGGCGAGCTCCTGGGAAGGTTCCGATGGTGTCGTCGCGCCGGGACTGTCACGATTTCCCTCAGAAGATTAAATTTCCGTCATTCGCGCGGCCGGGGGGCTCGGTCGTATCGGCCAGGCCAGATATCTTCAGGCCTGAGGTCCAACTCGGCCGCGATCAGCGCCTCCAGAGCGGGCCAATGCTTTTTCAATGCCTTCCCCGCCGCGGTGGCGTGGTATCCGTGCGCGCGCGACAGACCCGACAGGGTCTTGCCGCGCTTCTTCAAGGCAGCCAACACGTCGGCCGGGTGCCAATCCACCTTCTTTGGTTCCGGTGGGATGTTCATTCGACGAAAAATTCTCTTTAGAGAACAGAGGTGAAAAGTGACGGTCGACGCGGCCTACGTTGATGAACATGGCACCGAACCAGGCACGATAGAGCTTAACTCGATGCGATCTGGATTCTCATAGTGCAGACCAGCGCGCCTATAAAGCGGAAGTCCCGGCCTCGGACAGAAGGTGGGGACCAGGCCGGCTTCGTGGCGCGCCTGCAACTCGTTGTCCGGCAATGGCCGAGCGCCGATCGGCTGGCCAAGGCGACCGGCGTGTCGCCGTCAGCTTTCCGAAAATGGCTTAAGGGCGTCGCGGAGCCGAGCCGGGATCGCCTGGTGGCTCTCGCCGAGGCCGCGGGCGTCGACGTGTCGTGGTTGGCGCAGGGCCAGGGCGCGGAGCCTGACCTGTTGAGTTTGGCCGCTCGCGCTCACTCGCCTCAATCGGCCGACCTGGCGGGCAATCCCAACATCGCCCAGTACTTGGTACTGCCGAAGCGCCAGGAAGCCGCGGCGGCGGGATCAGGCCGTCCGGCAACCGGTGTGCCGACCGAATTCATTGGATTTCGGCACGATTGGATACGAACGACTTTTGGCCGCGAACCCGCCGATGTGATCCTGGAAATCGCGGTGGGTGAATCGATGGAGCCGCGTATCCGCAACGGCGACCTTCTCCTGGTCGACACGACGGAACGAACGTTCCGCAACTTTGGCATCTACGTGATCGAGGCGCGCGGCGAGCGCCTGGTGAAACGGGTTCAGCGGAAGTTCGACGGCAGCCTGATCCTTATCAGCGACAATAAAATTTATCAGCCCGAATCGATCCCCGCCGACCTGGCCAAAGAGGTGCGGATCATCGGCCGCGTTATCTGGCGCGGCGGTAAGGTTTAGTACCGCCTGAACGTCACAAGCCGGTGTTCATTAGTTTCCTTCCGCCGCGTATCGCCGGCGCATCCCATGACGGATGTGAAGCACCGTGACCACCTGACTTTGCTCGTGGATTGTGTAGATAATCCGATAAATGAACCGCCGGTTGCCGTAGAGCAGATGACGAAGGTTGGCATCCTCGGGCGTAACCGGGCATCTGGCCGGATGTTGGTCGAGACTTAAAATGGCGACTTCCAGTCCGTTGAACCAGGCACGCGCCTGTTCGGAATTGGCGGCATTGATCTCTCGGTAAATGCGTCCAGGATCCCGACTTGCTCGCGCCGTGAGTTCAACGTGGTATGCCATACTCGGCGCGAATCTCGTTGAAGACTTCTGTCGCCGGGCGGGTTTCGCCGTTCGCCAAATCTTCCAGACCCTGTCGGATGCCTTCGGCGACGCTGGCCTCGGCCGCGAGGTCGAGCAAGTGCTGATAGGCTTCCGCGTCTTGCACCACCGCGGCCGCCTTGCCGTTGACGGTGAGAATGACCGGTCGCTTTGTCTCCCTGAGATGCCGCATGAATTTCGCCGAATTGTTACGGAAAGCGGTCATCGGTTGGATGTCTTTGGTGATGTCCATGGGTAGCCCAATTCCGCCGCCAAAATTACCTAATTAGGTATCGCCGCGCACGGTGTGGTTGGCAAGATAATTGTGCGGATCGCTCGCCGATTTGCTCGAAGGGACAACGGCCGAGTTCGGCGCGACGCAGGCCTGTAGGCTGGCCTTTTAATCCCGCCTGTTCGCGACTCCGGCTCCCCCTTGTCATTCCGCCCGGGTTCCGCTATTTGAATGAAACACCAAATTCTCCGCTTCGCTACGGGGGGTGGCCTTAACCGGCCGCCTTTTTTGTTTTGGATGATCCGAACGACACCTTGCCCCCTGACGCGGGGAAGCTGACTCTGGAGGCTAAACTGAGCGCTATCGTCGCGCCAAGACTGGAAACCATGGGCTTCGAGCTCGTGCGCGTCACGGTGCTTGGCCGCGACCGGCCGACCGTCCAGGTCATGGCCGATCGCGCCGACGGCAGCTTGATCACGGTCACGGACTGCGAGCAGATCAGCCGATACCTGAGCGCTCTGTTCGATGTCGAAGACCCGATCCCGGGGGCCTGGAACCTGGAGGTCAGTTCGGCCGGTATCGATCGTCCATTGACCCGGCCGAAAGACTGGAACCGCTTCGCCGGCCACCTCGCCCGCGTGGAGACGCTGTTCCCGGTGGACGGCCGCAAGCGGTTTTCAGGCATCGTGCTTGGCGCCGATGACAAATTCGGGAAACTGCGGTTGGACGATGGCACCGAGACGGCGCTTCCGTTACGCGACATCCGCCGCGCGAAACTCGTGCTGACCGACTCCCTGATCGCCTTTACCGCCCCATCACCCACCACCAACTGAACGTCCAGAAACACAGGTCAAGCAACACAAGTCAAAAAAACACAGGTAAACAGAGGCCAACATGGACACAGCCATTGCTCGCCCGGAACTGCTGCTGGTCGCCGACGCTGTCGCGCGGGAGAAAAATATCGACCGCGAGGAAGTGCTCGAGGCGATGGAGCAAGCCATTCAGAAAGCCGGCCGGGCCAAGTACGGTCACGAGAAAGACATCCGCGCCACCATCGACCGCAAGAGCGGCGACGTGCGCCTCTCCCGTTGGACGGAAATCGTCGACGCGGTGGAGAACGAGGAAACTCAGATGTCCGCCCAGGACGCGCGGAAGCTGTTTCCGGATAAGGCGGTCGGGGAATTCGTCGTCGACCCGCTCCCGCCGATCGATTTTGGCCGGATCGCCGCGCAGACCGCCAAGCAGGTCATCGTCCAGCGCGTCCGCGAATATGAGCGCAAGCGGCAGTACGAGGAATTCAAGGACCGCGTCGGCGAAATCATCAACGGCACGGTCAAACGCACCGAGTACGGCAACCTGATGGTCGAGCTTGGCAAGGCCGAGGCCCTGTTGCGCCGCGACGAACTGATCCCGCGCGAGAGCTTTCGCAATGGCGACCGCGTTCGCGCTTACATCTACGACGTGCGGGAGGAGCCTCGCGGGCCGCAGATTTTCCTCAGCCGCACACATCCCGGCTTCCTGGCCAAGCTGTTCGCCCAGGAAGTGCCGGAAATTTACGACGGCATCATCGAGATCAAGGCGGTGTCCCGCGACCCCGGCTCCCGCGCGAAAATGGCGGTGATCAGCCGCGATAGCTCGATCGACCCGGTCGGTGCCTGCGTCGGCATGCGTGGCTCTCGCGTCCAGGCGGTGGTCCAGGAGCTACAGGGCGAAAAAATCGACATCATCCCGTGGAGCCCGCAGGCCGCGACGTTCGTCGTCAACGCGCTGGCGCCCGCCGAGGTAACCAAGGTCGTGGGGACATCGACATATTGACGGAGGCCGAGGAAAGCGAACGCCGTCAGGAGGAGTTCCGCCGCCGGTCCGGCCTGTTCGTCGAGGCGCTCGACGTCGACGATATGATCGCCGGACTGCTGGTGACCGAAGGGTTCAATACCGTCGAGGAACTGGCGTTCACGCCGGCCGACGAAGTCGCCGCGATCGAGGGTTTCGACGATAGTGTCGCCGAGGAACTGATCCGCCGCGCCGAAGCCTTTCTCTCCCGTCGCGACACCGAGCTCAATGACAAGCGTATCGAATTGGGTGTCACCGACGAGGTGGCCGCGTTCGAGACGTTCACTCCGGCGATGCTTGTCGCGCTTGGCGAAAAAGGCGTCAAAACCCTCGACGATTTGGGCGATCTCGCCTCCGACGAACTGATCGAGATCATCGGCGCCGAGCAAATGGACGAAGACACCGCCAACGCCGTCATCATGGCCGCTCGGGCGCATTGGTTCGACGATGAGACGACCGCCGCCGATGACGCGAATGCCGCTCCGGCCGAGGAGGCGAGCCACGACTGAACCCGCCACCAGTCATGATGACGCTGATATTGACGCGAATGAGGAAGAGCCGGAAACAGGCCCGATGCGGCGTTGCGTGGTCACGCGCGAACGCCTTCCCAAGGAGCAAATGTTTCGTTTTGTCGTCGGTCCCGATCGCTCGCTGACCCCTGACCTCGCCGGGAAGCTGCCAGGCCGGGGAATATGGTTGAGTGCCTCTGGGGATGTGATAGAAGGCGGCGACGGGACGCGCCCGAATGGGACCCGTCCACATGGGGCCCATCATGGCGCGAACGGCCGGGAACTGGTCCGAGCCATCGCACGCGCCGCGCGTGGTCCGGTCCAGGTGCCCCCCGATCTTCCTGGCGTGCTGGAAACGGCGTTGATCCGGCGGATTGGCGACCTGGTTGGTCTGACCCGACGTGCGGGTCAGGCTATCGCGGGCTTCGAGAAGGCGCGAGACTGGATGCGGACCCACAAGGTGGGGCTCGTATTGCAGGCCGCGGACGGCAGTGAGGCAGAGCGGACGCGGTTTCGATCCGTTGTTCCTGAAGCGGTCCCGGTTATGGACCCGCTGACGGGCGCGGAACTGGGGCGGATCTTCGGACACGAGACCGTCGTGCACGTGGCGTTGGCGCCTGGCCGGTTGGCCGACTCCATCGCGATGGAAGCAGGCCGGTTGGCTCGACTAAAGACGACGTCGTCTCACGGCGCGGGGCCCCAAGCAGCGAGGCACCAGACGGGCCGGGAAACGGAACAGCGATCTGGGCGGGAAACCGCTGGAATGAATGACGCGACGGATATCAACGGATAGAGCATGAGCGAAAGCAACGATCAGGACGGTGGCAAGGGGCGTCTGTCCCTCAGACCAGCAGCCAGGCTGGAACTGGGGCGAACAATCGACGCGGGCTCCGTGCGGCAAACCTTCAGCCATGGCCGGTCGAAGGTCGTGCAGGTGGAGGTGCGCAAGAAGCGTACCGGCGCACCCTCGACCCCGGCATCGGCCGCGGGTGCTCCGTCGGCCACGCCCGGCAACGTCGCGATCACCTCGCGCGGCAGTGCCCCCGCGGCACGACCGGCGCCCGGAGCCGGCCGCGCGCTGACCGCGACCGAACTGGCGGCGCGGCAACGCGCGCTCGTCGAGCAGCAGCGCGACTCGGCCCGCCGCGATGCGGAACGCCGCGAACAGGAAAAAATTTCAATTCTCTCCGCCGCCGAGGAAGCGCGGCGCAAGGCCGATGACGACGCCCGGCGTGAGGCCGAGGACGCCGAGCGCCGTAAGGTAGAGGAGGCTGAGGCTCGCCTGCAGGCCGCCGAGGACGCCCGCCATAAGGCCGCGGAAGAGGAGGCGGCCGCCGAGCATGCGCGCCTGACCGCGGAAGCGGCGGCCAACGGAACCGCCGCGCCCGCTCCGCAGGTTCCCTTGCCTCCCAGGGAACTGGTGCGTGCGAAAGCGCCGGAGCCCGCCGGAGGTTCTCCCGCCGCCCGCCCAGGAACGGCGCCTGGAACGAGACCGGGTGGCGAACAGGCGGGGGCAGCGCCGGCGTCGGAGACCTTGCGGCTGCGGCCAGGCGGGGCTCGCCCGATTGACGACGACGACGATGTTCGGCCTGTGCGCAGGCCGGGCGTGGGCGTGCCTCCGCGTAAGCCCGCGGTCGTTATCGCGAAAAAGGGCGGCGACGGCCGCCGTGCCGGCCGGATTGACGTTCAGGCCGCGATCGAGGGCGAGGACGAACGCGTCCGCTCGCTTGCCTCGGTCCGGCGGCAACGCGAACGGGAACGCCGCCAGGCCGACCTGGAACGCCTACGATCGGATCAGGTGCGCGTAGTGCGAGACGTAATTTTACCCGACCAAATCTCGGTTCAGGAACTCGCCAATCGGATGGCGGCGCGGGCGCCTGAGGTCATCAAAGCGCTGATGAAGCTCGGCGTGATGGCGACCATCACGCAGACCTTGGACGCGGATACCGCCGAACTCGTTGTGCAGGAATTTGGCCATCGCGCCCGACGCGTGTCGGAAGCCGACGTGGAGATGGGACTTGAGGGTCACGCCGACACAGACACGGAACTGGTCATCCGGCCTCCCGTGGTGACGATCATGGGCCACGTCGATCACGGCAAGACGTCCTTGCTCGATGCGCTTCGCGCAACCGATGTCGCCGGCGGCGAGGCCGGCGGAATTACCCAGCACATCGGCGCCTATCAGGTCGAGCTTAAGTCCGGGGACCGGATCACGTTCGTCGACACCCCCGGCCACGAAGCGTTCACCGCCATGCGAGCCCGCGGCGCGTCCGTCACCGATATCGTGGTGTTGGTCGTCGCCGCCGATGACGGCGTGATGCCGCAGACGATCGAGGCGATCCGTCACGCCAAAGCGGCGAACGCGCCGATCATTGTCGCCATCAACAAGATGGACAAACCGGACGCCAATCCCGCCCGGGTGCGGCAAGAATTGCTGAGCCACGAAATCGTGGTCGAGGAAATGGGCGGCGAAACCCAGGACGTCGAAGTCTCGGCGTTGAAGAAAACCGGGCTCGACAAGCTGGAAGAAGCGATCCTGCTGCAGGCCGAAATCCTCGACCTGCGGGCCAACCCGGACCGAACGGCGGAAGGTTCGGTGATCGAAAGCCGGCTGGATCGTGGGCGCGGCCCGGTCGGCACGATATTGGTGCAGCGTGGCACTCTGCGGCAGGGCGACATCGTGGTCGCCGGCGCCGAATGGGGCCGTGTGCGCGCGATGTTGGACGACAAAGGCAAGCCGATCTCCGAGGCCGGCCCCTCCGCCCCTGTCGAAATTCTGGGCCTCAGCGGCGCACCGATCGCCGGTGAACCGTTCGTCGTCGTCGAGAGCGAGGCTCGCGCTCGCGAAATCACTGAATTCCGTCAACGCCGTCAGCGCGACAAAACCGCCGGTTTGCAGGCCGGGGCACGCGGCACTCTGGATCAGATGCTGGCCCGCATTCAGGCCGGTGTGCAGAAGGAAGTCGCGGTCCTGATCAAGGCCGACGTGCAAGGCAGCGCCGAAGCAATCCAGGCCACGGTGCTGAAGCTCGAGCACGAGGAAGTGAAGGTCCGCGTCCTGCTGTCGGGCGTCGGTCAGATCACCGAAAGCGACATTCAACTGGCGAGAGCCTCGAACGCGGTGATCATCGCGTTCAATGTCCGCGCCACATCGCAGGCGCGCGAGATGGCGCAACGGGACGGTGTCGATATTCGCTACTTCTCGATCATCTACGAGGTGTCGGACGACATCGAGAAACTCGTCCGCGGCAAGGTCGCCCCCAAGGCGCGCGAAAGGTTCCTGGGCTATGCCGAGGTGCGTCAGGTGTTCAACATCACCAAGGTCGGCAAGGTCGCCGGCTGCATGATCACCGAAGGCCTGGTCAAGCGCGGCGCGGGCGTGCGCGTGCTGCGCGACAACGTGGTGATCCACAGCGGCGAACTGTCGCAACTCAAGCGCTTCAAGGAGGATGTGCGCGAGGTGGCTCGTGGCTATGAATGCGGGTTGTCGTTCGCCAACTTCCACGATCTGCAGGAAGGCGACGTGGTTGAGTGCTTTGAGACGGAGATGGTCCCAGGTTGAGGAAATCGCCGTCCGAATCCCGACGGGAGACGCGTGGGACCACGGCGAGGAAGAAACCCCATGCCGCCGGCCCGACGCAGCGGCAATTGCGCGTGGCGGAGGAAATTCGCCACGTGCTGGCGGGCCTCTTCACGCGTCGTGGATTCCGTGACCCCGAACTGGCCGAGGCGGATATCACCGTCAGCGAAGTGCGGCTCAGTCCGGACCTGAAACATGCGACCGCTTTCATTTCGCGACTTGGGCGGGCGGACGTCGACAAACTGCTCCCGGCGCTGAAACGCGCGGCTCCCTGGTTGCGTAGTCAGGTGGCCCACGCGCTGCCGCTGCGATACGCGCCGGAGTTATCGTTTCAGCCAGACCATGCGTTGGATTACGCGATGAAGATCAATCGGCTGATGCAACGGCCGGAAGTGGCGCGCGATCTGAAGACCGATACCGACCGCGGAAATGATTGACCTTTTGGCACCGTTGCGGATCAGGTCATGACCCTCCTCCGACTATATCGGGGGCTCCATCCGGGGATGATGTGTTTGGGTGACCGTGCCAACAGGCCAGGCAATTCGACGATTGGCACGAGTATTGATCGAAGCACTCGCCGCGCCATGGAGCTAAGTGCAGGTGCAGCGGTTTATTTTTGTGCCGATAATGTAATTCCTCGGCGACACCCCATTTCTGAAGTCACGACCTGACGTTGGGTGGATATCCGTCCGTCCAGAGCGAAAAGCAAAATCCCATGGAAATCCCATCTGGAGTGAAGCCGGGCCTTTGGGGCGCGGCCGCTGGCGCGATCGCAATGGCTGTGGTCGGGTTCTCTTACCTCGGATGGACCACCGCCTCGGCGTCGGCGAAGCTGGCGCAGGATACCGCCGACACGGCCGTTGTCGCCGCACTGGTCCCATTTTGTGTCGTCAAGGCCGAGTCTGATCCCAACCCGACGATTTTGACGAAGTTTCAGGCGGAACAATCTTCCTACTCCCGCAGCGACATCGTCATTAAGGCTGGATGGGCATCGTTCGACGGCAAGATAACGGGCAACGACGCGCTGGCACGCGCCTGCGCCGAAAAGTTGCATGTGACGAAGGCCGGCTGACGGCCCGACAAATAAGGAACTCCTGATGAGCAAGCCGGAATTTGGCACCAAACACGTTTGCGAAGCATGTGCGGAACGCTTCTACGACCTGAACCGAAGCCCGGTGATTTGCTTTAAGTGCGGCACGACGCAGTCGCCGCCTAAGCCGCGGATGTATCGGCCAATGCGGGCGGCTTCGGACAGAGGCGCCTTCAGCCGGCGCCCGATTCCGGTCCTCGCCGAGGAGAAAGTGGAGGCGGCTGACGAACTTGTCGTGGACGACGTCGAGGAGGCCGAGATCCCCGACGACGACGACACCGATCTCGACGATGAGGCGGAGGTCGAAATCGAGGTCGAGATCGACCCAGACGACGGCAAAATTATCGCCTGATACCCAATCGCCGAGCTCACTATCACCCAACACGTCATCTCCGGGCTTGACCCGGTGATCTGTCGAGGCACTCCGCGGCGAAAGATGGCCGGCTCGATGGCCAACCATGACGTGGTCCACGACTGTGCCGAAGAGTCAGTCGTTTGGGCGGTCGGTATGATTTAGCTTACCGCGGCCCGCACCTGTTCATTGGTCGGAAATTCCCCGGTGGCCTTTTTGGAATAGGCCAGCCGTCCGTTCACGGTGATTTCGAATACCCCGCCACCGCTCCGTTTCAATGTAACGGTCGCGGTTTTTCGCGTTTCCATGATCAGATCCCGCGCCGCACGGGCGCGTGGCTCATAACCTCACATGCCGCAGTATTCGATCTCGACGTTCATCTTCGTTGTCTCCTTACGGAATCGGAACACCATTCATGCTGCCGCGGTCCGCCGCCGCCGCGTCCTCCGCGCGGTATCGTTAGCCTGCTCTGCCGCGGGAGGAATCTCATCGGGACTGGCCAGTGCCTTTAGCAGTCCTTCGCGCAGCAATCCCAGCTTGCGCTCATTCTCGACCTTCAGGCCAAAGATATCCTTCACATAAAACACGTCCACCGCGCGGACGCCATAGGTCGTGACATGGGCGGAGGCGATCTGAACTCCCTGGTCGCTGATCGCCGCCGTGACATCGTGCAGCAGACCCGGCCGGTCACGTCCGTTGACCTCCAGAATCGTGTGCGTATGAGACGCATGATTGTCCACGACGACTCTGGGCGGAGCATGGATCGCGCGCATCCGCTTGCCGAACATATCGCGCGATAATTTCTGGATTTCGTGTGTCAACCGCAGCCGCCCGGACAATGCTTGCTCGGTCAGCGCGGACAGTTTCGCCAACCGGTGCGGTTGGTCGAACGTTCCGCCCGACGCATCCTGAATCCAGAACGTGTCGAGCGCCATTCCGTTCGTCATGGTGTGGATGCGTGCGTCGACAATCGATGCGCCCGCCACCGCCAATGCACCGGAGATCTGACTAAAAAGTCCAGGATGGTCGGCCGCGTAAATCGTGACTTCGGTAACGGCACGGGCGGGAAGCGGCTGCGTGTCAACGGTGAGCGGGGCCTTGCGTTGTTCGGCGTCGCGCAGCAGGCGGGCATGACGAGCGTGCGTCTCGGGATCGAACGACAGCCAATACCCGGCGTAACCAAGTTCCGTGAACCATGCCTTGTCCTGATCCGACCAGCTCAACAGCAACTCGCACGCCGCTTGCTTCGCGCGCTCCACACGCACATCGCGCTCAGTGGTGGCCAGGCCGCCGGCGAGGACTTCGGCGACCCTGGCGTACAACTCGCGCAGCAATGTCGCCTTCCAGCCGTTCCATACTTTCGATGAGACCGCTCGCATGTCGGCGACCGTCAGGATCAGCAACAGGCGCAATCGTTCCGGCGACTGAATGGTTTCCGCCAGATCGAGAATTGTCTTCGGATCGTCGATGTCACGCTTGAACGCCGTCGCGCTTAACAGCAGATGATGCAGCACCAGCCACGACACCGTCTCGGTTTCCTCCGCCGTCATTCCCAATCCCGGGCAGACTTCCAGCGCGAGTTCGGCGCCAAGTTCCGAGTGATCGCCGCCGCGGCCTTTGCAGATATCGTGCAGTATCATCGCCATATACAGCGCTCGGCGAGATTCAATTTGTTCGATCAGTTCCGACGCCACCGGCGCGATTTGCATCAGTTCGCCGCGTTCCATGGCGTTGAGGACCTTTACCGCCTCGATCGTGTGCTCATCGACGGTAAAGATGTGGTAGGTATCGAATTGCATCTGGCCGACAATGCGGCCCCAGTCCGGTAAATAACGGCCAAGAAAGCCGGTTTCATTCAGGATCGTCAACCATTTGGCGCCGTCAGGATTGTGTGTCGGCGGACGCTCGCCGGGCCGATCACCCGGGCGGCGTTTTTCGGGCGGCTTGCCGCACAACAGATCCATGAACAATTTCGCCGCTTTCTTGCTGTTGCGCAATGAAACCGCGCGACGCTCGTTCTGAATGAACGAGCGGAGAGTCAACGGATGCAGTTCAAGGCCGCGATCGCGAGCCACGATCAGGACGCGCAGCATTTGGATCGGATCAGTATCGAAATCGCGGCCGGTCATCGGCAGCAGCTTGCCCTCCGCCAGCACGAATCCGGCTTCGACCAGCGCCTTGTCCGTCTCCGCCTCGATCGCCGGCGGGCCGAGTGCCGCGCGCAGGATCGCCGGTTCCAGGATCCTGGTCAGGCGAGCGATATCCCGGGCGTTGAGGAAGTAGTGGCGCATGAATCGCTCCACCCCATCCTGCTTGCCGTGCCGCGTGTAGCCAAGTCGAGCACCGACCACTGGCTGCATGTCGAAGGTAAGGCGCTCTTCGGCCCGGCCGGCGACGTAATGCAAATGAAACCGAACGGTCCACAAAAACTCCCACGCCCGCCGGGCGACCCGCGCCTCCTGCTGCGTCAGAATGCCCCCGAGGTCGGCCAGCTCACCCATGGTTTGCGTGTCGAAAACATAGCGAGCGATCCAGTAAAGCGTCTGGATGTCGCGCAATCCGCCGCGGCCTTCCTTGACGTTCGGCTCAACCATGAAGGGACTGTCGCCGTAACGGCGATGGCGGACGGCACGTTCTCCCTGCTTCGCCGCGATATACTCGGCGACGCCGGCTTCCTTGCAGCCGGCGCGAAAACGGCGGTGGAAGTCGGTGAAAAGCGGCTTGTCGCCGGTGATGTAGCGCGCGTCCAGCAACGCGGTGCGGATCGTCGTGTCTTTCGCGCCCTCGGTCAGGCAGTCCTCGATCGATCTTGTCGCATGTCCAACTTTGAGCCCGAGGTCCCAAAGGAAATACAGCATGTATTCGACGGCGCTAAGTGTCGCCGCATCCGGATCCTCGTTGGTCAGAAACAACAAATCGATATCGCTGAACGGGGCCAGCACACCGCGGCCGTATCCGCCGGTGGCCGCGACGGTCAATCGTTTCGGCTGCTCAAGACCCGCGGCGTGCAGCACGTGCTCAAACAGCCCCGTGACCACGCCGTCCACCAGCGCGCCCAGAAGGCGAGCCGCCTGCAATCCGGTCAGTTGTTCCTGTTCGAAAGCCTGCCGCACATAAGTTTGAATTCTCGCGAGATGGCGCCGGAATGCTCCAATCGCGGCCTCGCGGGGGATGGGCGATTGCTCGGCCGCCAGCACAGCGAGTGCGTCGGACAATTGCGCCGCAGCCGCCTCGGGCGCTCTCGGAACGGCTAACGGGGTCAGCATGACCCGGGTCGTTTTCGGTACGCGTCCATCACTCTTGGTCTCCGGCGGAGGCGGGCAGGAGGGCTTTCAGCCGGTAGAGTGCATCCAACGCCTCCCGCGGTGTCAACCTGTCCGGGTCGAGGCCGGCGAGAGCAAGGCGCAGCTCATCGTCCGGAAGCGCTTCGTCCTTGTGATCATCTGGGTTCGCCGCGGCCGCGAACAAGGGCAGCGGGCCGAGTACTCCGCCAACCGTCAGGGGCCCGGTCTGCTTTTCCAGCGCGCTCAACAGAGAGGCTGCCCGCCGCACGACGGGTTTGGGTACGCCCGCGAGTTCCGCGACATGCACTCCCCAGGAACGCCCAGCGGCGCCTTCCGCGACTTCATGAAGGAAAACCACACTGCCTCTCCATTCCTTTACTCGCATCGTATGCGGATGGATTCGGGGCATCCGGTCCGCCAGCTCGGCAAGTTCATGGAAGTGTGTGGCGAAAATGGTACGACATCGCACACTCGAGTGCAGCGCTTCGAGCACAGCCCATGCGATGGCCAGGCCATCGGTCGTCGCGGTGCCGCGGCCGATTTCATCGACGACGACGAGGGAGCGTGGGCCCGCCTGGTTGAGGATCGCGGCCGTCTCGGTCATTTCAACCATGAAAGTCGAGCGGCCGCGCGCGAGATCGTCCGCCGCGCCGACCCGGCTGAACAGCCGATCGACAATGCCGATGCGGGCTTCCTCGGCCGGCACCGGCAGGCCCGCTTGCGCCAGCACGGCCATCAACGCGTTCTGCCGCAGAAAGGTCGACTTCCCCGCCATGTTGGGGCCGGTCAACAGCAGCACGCGTCGTTCCGGCGACAAATCGCAGGCGTTTGGCACGAACGCCGCCTGGCCGGCGAGGGCCGCCTCGACCACCGGATGGCGGCCGCCTCGGATCAGGAACGACTCGTCGTCGGTCACGACCGGCCGGCACCAGGTGCCCGATGCCGCGAGGTGGGCCGCGGATTGGGCGACATCCAACAACGCGATGGCATCGGCTCGCGCGGCCAGAGCATCGGCATGCGCCAGCGTCGCTTCGGTCAG
>JBEKGV010000068.1:0-9947 GCA_050012615.1 Acetobacteraceae bacterium
GGAGGAATGTAGCACCGGCGCTGAGGTGCGCGACGCCGAGGCCCAGCGGTGCTTCGAGGTCCTGGATTGCCCGCCGGTGCTAGCATCGATCGACGGCCCGCTACACTGGCCCGAGAAGGCTCCGGGTTACAATGCTAAAATCGTAACGCAGGTTTGGCCCGGCAATCTACCCCTTCACAATAGAGGTACAGGTTCCCGGCGATCATCAGGTCCGGACGCCGTCGGCCGAGCGATCTTGGGAATTGTGGGGAGACTTGTGGGGAGCGTCCCAGGATCTCCGCTTGTAACGCCATATATAGCTGATATATTGATGTTACTTGCGGATGGTTAGACGGACACCCCATCCGCCACTTCAGAACAGAACTGCGAACGCCGGGCGCAGCCGACTTTGCGCCCGATGCGGCAGCGAGGGTTCGGAGCAGATCGCCTTTCGATCCCATGATGCGGACTTCGCAGTCCGCGACCTCGACCCGCTGGGCCAGTGCGCGAAGATGCTCGCGGCGATAGCCGCCCCCATCGATCCGGATGCGCTCCCGTGCCGTCTTGGCGAATTTCTGGACCATGGCGGGCGTGATCGCCTGTTGCCCCGCGCTTTCCGCCAATGCCTGCGCGCGGTCGGCGTCGGTCTGGGCCTGATCGCGGATGCTCTTCAGGCCAGCGATACGGTCCTTCAGCGCCGGGTCGTCCAGATCCGCGACACCGTTTTCGATGGCGTCATAGAGCCGCTTGAGCCGTAGGCCCGTCTCGGCGGCGCGTTTGGTCAGTTCGGCGATGTGCTCGCGGCGACGCTCGGTCCGCTCCTGGCGACGGTCAAGCACCGAGGCGAGTATTTCCTCCAGTCGTTCCGGCTGTAGCAAGCGGTTCTCGATGTGGCCGGCGACAAGATTGTCGAGCTTTGCCATCGGGATAGATCGGCCCGTGCAGCCGGTCTCGCCCTGCCGGGCTTTGATCGAGCAGGTGTAGTAGCGATAGCGCCCGCCCTTGCCGGTGCGGAGCGTCATCGCGCCGCCGCAGCCGGCGCAGAAGCAGATGCCGGTAAGGAGGGTGGGACCGCTGACGACGCGGGCGGGCGTGACCTTGGGGTTGCGGGCGCGCAAACGCGCTTGCACGGCGTCGAAGGTGGCCTGGTCGATCAGCGCCGGCACCTCGACGGCGATCACTTCGCTGATCGGCTTCAATTCCTTGGACTTGCTGCGCTTGTTGAACTCGTGACGGCCGATATAGGTCGCGCGGGTCAGGATACGGTGAACCTGCCCGATGCCCCAGCGCCCGCCGTCGCGGGTGAAGATGTGCTGCCGGTTCAGGTGCGCCGTGATGTTCTTCACGCCCATCGGCCCGGACGTGCCATCCCCTCCAGGGCAAGACGATAGATCAGCCGCACCGTGTCAGCGTGCAGCGGGTCGATTTCTAGCTTCTTCTTGACCTTTGCGCCGCGTTGCTCGGCCGCGACCACGCGGTAGCCGATCGGCGGCAGGGAGCCGTTCCAAAAACCCTGGCGCGCGCTCTCCTTCAAGGCGCGCAGCACATGTTTGGCGTTTTCCTTCGACTGGTATTCGTCGAACAGCGCCATGATCTGCCGCATCATGACGTGCCGGGATCGTCGCCCATCTCCTGGGTGATCGAGACCAGCTTGACGCCGTTCTTCGCCAGCTTGCGGACGTAGAATTCGAGGTCGAAATGGTCGCGGAAGAATCGGCTGAAAGAATGGACGATCACCACATCGAACGGCGCGGGCTTCGAGGTTCCCGCCTCGATCATGCGTTGGAATTCGGGGCGGCGGTCGTTGGTGGCTGATGCGCCGGGTTCGACGTAGGTCTCGGCGAGCTGGTAGCCGCGCGACTGGCAATACGCTTCGCCCTGCCGCTTCTGGTCCGGAATCGAGACATCATGCTCGGCTTGCCGCGCCGTCGAGACGCGCAGATAGAGGGCGGCGCGCAGCGGAACGGTCACGTGAGCAAACTCCTTACGTCATCGCGACGGCCCGAACAGTTCGTCGAAAAGGTCGCCGAACCATGCGTCGAATACGTCGATTTCGGCATCCATGACCGGCACGCGTGCGGGCCAGTCGTCGATGAGACGCCACGTCGCGACATCATGTTTGACGGGACGGCCAAGGCGCGGCCAGGGACCGGGCACGACATATAAGTCGGGCGGCAATTCGCCGCCGGCGGCGCGGACGCGCAGGGATGAGCGGTGCCGAGACATTGCGCCAGGATCGCGCGAGCAGAGAAAAAGCGGAACGACCCAATCCTAGCCGTGGGTACGCTTTGGGCCATTGCTCGTCACGCCTCCTGCCTGGTCCTTGGCGAGACGGCCAGACCGAGGAACACGAGAACAGCCTGGTTGAGCCGCAGGATATCCTCGTCGTCCAACCTGCCGACGTGTGCGCCAACCTTGATCTTGGGGACTGTAGTAATCTTGTCCACCATCAACCGGCACGCCGCGCGCAGGCCGTTGCGCTCGTTCGGCACCACCGGAAGACGGAACAACGGTGCGTCGGTCTCGTCCGTGGTGAAGGCGCAGATGGTGATCGAGTCGGTCGCGTCGAAGCTATCGTCCTGAACGATGACGACGGGGCGCGGCTTGCCGGCGTAGTCCTTGCCGCCGGCGACGGTCCAAATGTCGCCTCGCCTCATTCATCGCCCCAATCTGATATCGCGTCGATGAACGCCTGATCATCCGCAGCATGAGCACTGGCGGCAACGGCGGCTGACTGACGATGTGCTTCGGAACGGAAGGCGGGAGAGCGCACGTCCGGCACCCAAATCTGGATCGGGCGCAGGCCCTGCTCCCGCAGGCGCTCACGATGTTCCCGCACCTTGATGCGCGAGGGCTTGGCGCTTGATGCCGAGGCCATGACAGGTCTCCAATGTAGTTACATGTAACCTATCATGGGCCGCCGGGTTTCGCCAGTCCTTTCACGGGTGTTCGCTGCCGGGACGAACCCCCTCCTCTTTCCGGCCCTTTCATGCCGCTGTGCGGCGCGGATGGCGCTCGAATCGCTGATATCATTGGCGTTCTGGACGACACGGATGGCAGAGGATATTTGGCCGTTCTCTGAAAACCTCAATCACCCCAGCTACATACGCGGACCGGATGGCCAAGCTTTTCCCTTGCCGTCCAACTTTCGTCGATGCCGAACCACCCGAAAGCAACGACGGATGGCGCAATTGGTATTGATATCATTGGTGAATTCTCATGAAGCGCCAGCAGGCCCTTCCGGAGAGAACGCTATAACCCATTGATCAAACGAGCAAAAGCCGACTACGACAGCAACGCTTTTATCTTGCCGTCCACATCACCACCCACTCCTTCTGCACCAGGTCGCCCAATGCGGCCGCGCTTTGCTTTCGGATGGCGAAGGTTGACCATTGATGGCATGCTGATTTTCACAATAGCGAAGCAACAGAGTGAGGAGCGAGTTGACGGAACACGACGATGCTGACGTCGAGCAACCGACATCGAAGCGGTTCGACGTTGAACTATTTATTGTTCACCCGACCGTCGATCCGGCGGAAATCAGTATTGCACTGGGATTGGACGCAAAATTCGCACATCGCGTCGGAGACCAACGGAAGACACCTGCGGGCGCCCTACTGTCGGGCGTACATCGAGATACGCGCTGGCGACATAGCCGCCGCTACGAGACCGGCGATCAATGGTTTGCCGACAAAGTTGTGGATTTGATCGACCGCCTTGAGCCGCACAAAGAATTTCTCAAGAAACTGACTACTACGGGCGGCAAAGCCTGCGTGATCGTACAATTTCTCGGGGACGGATATTTTGGGGATGAAGTTCCAAAGGACGTTCTCTCACGGTTGGCCGACATGGAACTGGACCTGGGCATCGAGTGCTTCACGGTTCCTCAAGGTGCAGGCGGAATGAGAAACATTCAGGTCATTGACGGCGCTCAAAACAGCACTTTCAGTATCTTCCAAGCCACACGCGAGGAATTTGCCCTTCTATTTCCAGAGCCTCAGCAGGACATCCAGTACGCTGAGGATTTGGCCCTCTTATCACAGCAGGATGAGATCGATGCCGCCTGTCGCCGAATCTGGGAGCGACCCATTCGGAAGCGGGATGCGCTCGGGATACATGGAACGCTGTTTTACGAGCTTGAACGATACAAGACCTATTATCGCGCGAAACGAGAGGACGCTATTGATCCCTCTGCTGTGAATCAGGCGCAACGCCGATTGTTCGAGATTGCCTGGCCAAATCGCGGAGAAGCCGCCAAATTACCCAAATCATAGGGCTATAGCGCAGACATAGTGCTCATCATCGTCGGTCGTGGCCCGCCAGAGCAACCATATAAGTGACGGAACGATCGAATCATTTTCTCAATAGATCGTCTGCTATCGCCAAATCTGCCTCTGACATTGGTAGCGGGGGTTCCCCGGCTCCCGGACAGGCGGAAGCCTCATCCATTTTGTTCCGGCGATATTCCGGCCCGCCATTATCGTCCCGCGATGCTGGTTCCGCGTCCACCCTCCGGCATCCACCCGACTCAGCGCCGCTTGAAAAAGGGCGTTCCATGCATTCGGTCGCGGCTGCACCAGTCAGTCGGAACCCTACAGCGGTGGGCGCCGTACGCGGACGATCCGCCTGTTACGAGAAGGGTAGTTCATATGCAATTGCGCTTGAGAGATGCATTCATCTGGTCGGGTCTGATCGGCGGCGCTTGTTCATGTATGAGCTACATCTCGCATGATCCATCACCGCGGACAGTCATCACGGTCAAGGCCGATAGAGAGGGACTGGCCGGTACCGGGGGATCTGCCTGGGGTGGATTCTCGTTTCATATATCTGCTGCCGCCGGCAACGCCACTTTCCGTTTTCTTATCGACACCGGATCCTCCGTGGTGGCGTTGAGCAAGGAAGACGCCAAAAAATCCGGCGTGGATCTGGCGAAGATAGAATTTTTTGGCTCCGACACGTCGGCCGCGGGAAGTGTGGGAGCCGCGCCAGTTACCTTAGACCGGATAACAATCGGTCCCTGCGTTTTTACCGATGTGCAGGTAGCTGTTCTTGACGTCGACAAGGCTGAACCGTTGCTCGGCATGAATGTGCTGGGGCTCATGGACCACTTCGATATTCAAGGCCACACGCTCACGATGGATTGTAACCAGCTGCCGCCGCACCCGATGTTCGGGTTTTCCGGATATCGCGTGCAATAATCCTTGCAATAAAGGCTGTTTGCCACGCCGTTAACGGATTCGTGACCAGACGAATTGGAGAACAAGATCCGGCTCACCAAAAGTTCCTCTCCGTCTCTTGGGTGGCAGACTGAAAGGCGTCGACGATCCGTCCATCTCCATCTCCCGAAGAACGCCTTTGTGATGGTTGGCGTCGAAGCCAGTGTCTTCCACGACAAAGTGCTCGACCTGATCGACGGTTGCCTGAGTTCCAGTAAAGCGCCGAGCAACCAATCTACGAAGCTGGCGTCGATCGGGTTCATGCTGAAAAAGCACCATCTGATCAAGGGTCGTCGCGTCGGAGAAGCTTGAGCCTGTGTCGGGGTCGACCCTCCACATCGCCTCCTCCATTTTTTTCAGGCCGAGCTAGCTGTTGACGGCGAAAAAGAGAATTCGTTGCAATAGAAGTCTGATCGCCCATCAAAGCTCCGGGCTGAACGGCCTGGAGGCGCCCCCGCGGCGAGGCACCATTCAACGGGTCGTCGAAATGGCAGCCAGCGTGTCACTCGGACGGCAGCCATCGGGCCGCGGCATCGGCACTGTCTTCCGGCACCGTATTAAAGGCGATGGTGGAAGCTGGGGCGCCCCTATGGACGGCGTTGACGACCGCCTCGAAAAGCCCAAGACCCTGAGGGGGCAATCGGACACCAGCGCCGATCACGACACAATCCCATTTCACGGCAGCTAAATTACGTTCCACAGTCTGGACGGCTGAGTCATCGGGACGGATAAGGCATATGTCGGCCTCCCACCCTCGGTCCGTCATCTTCTTCAGCGCCAGCGCGATACCGGCGCCTATCTTCTCGGCGGTCATGCCTGTCGGAAGAGCGGGATTGGAATAATCCACGGTTTCCGGGTCGTAGCCGACCAACAAAACTCGCACCATGACCTCTCCTGTATTTTGGAAGCAAAACGATCCTCGTCAAAGCTGCTTGTTGTCAAGGTCGGCTTCCGGTCGAATTTAGTGGTGCTTATCGACGTGAACCGGATCGCCAGCATCATCTGTGCTGCCGCTGTGCGGTGAGGCCTCGTTCGGTTCTGCCGGAACCCTGGACTCCTTCGCCAGTTTGTTTCAAATCCTGGATGCTGCGGAGGCGACTATGAGACCATATGCCTTGATAGGGACAACTCCGACGCTCGCAGCTTGCACGCCGCCGCCTACCACGACCACAACGACCACCACTACAACGTCGACCTCCCCGGCAGTGGTGCTTCCCCCGCAGCCGGTGACCCCGATCGGACCCCCGTCCCCCAACAATTGTGGGACGCCGGGCGCGCCGGAGCCTTGTCCACCGATGCCAAGGGCGCCCCCTCCGTATGATCCGGCCAATAAATGAGCCAGTGGCCCGTTTGGCGGTGAGGCGCGAATAATCACTCCGTTAATTATTCGCGCCTGAGTCTTGCTGAGGTTCAATGCCCTCCGGCGTTTCGGCCTCTGTCGCGGCGGCCAGTCTCCGCCCTTCCGCGACTTTATTTCGAATGCCAATGCTGGAGAGAAGCATCTCCACAGTGAAAGCGGTGATCGCACCAATAGCGCACAGGATGGCTAAACCAAACAGTGCGAACAGAACGGTAGCGGCGGTTATGTCCCGTAACGCCCCAACATAGAGGGTAAGCACAGACGCGCAGGTCGCTACGCCTCCGATTCCCGCGAGAACGATCGCGACATCGAGCGCATGAGACCTGTGTCGAAAGTCCACGAGCTGGAGCGACAACACGCGGGCTTCATCGGCGGCAGCGCCCTTTGTTGCCTCCGAGATTGAATCGACCTTGTCCGCGACGCGGGCGAGCCTCAGGGAGAAGACGCTCAGTAAGGTCCCCAAGGCCGTGAGCAAGAAGACCGGCGATAAAGACACCTGGATGATATGAGCGACGAGATCTGGAGTTGGCGAGTTGTCGGTTTCGAATCCAAGCATAGGGGTTTCCCTTCCTCAATTTTGATCTTCCCGAAGGTCGTGATTGGTTCATGGCGCGCCGTTGCTTGTGCGGGCGGTCAGTCTGGCCCGGCTGTGAGCCCTCATGACACCGATAGAGGAGCCGACAACAATGAAGTTCAGATGGACAAACACAAGAGAAAGCGCCTGGGTAGCGCTTACCGCCCTCCTATTGATCTGGTTAGGCACATTCGGGATGACGTTCGTGAGCATTTCGGAAATTGCTGGAGCAAGGCTCTCGGACTCGGCCGGCAATGAGGTTAAGAACAGCGAAGGCAACAATTTGTACTCCCGTCCAGGACGAGCGGCTTTGCGTGCTCGTCATCTCTGTTACGTTTATGCCATCCCGGGTTTTGCGTTGATTTCCGTCGGGATGGCCCTGCAAGGCATCGAACCGTTTCAGACCATTAAATGCAAATCCAAGATCCAAGCTGAGACCGCATGAGCGACGACGTCGCCAGGTCTCCCGAACGCCCTCGAGTATCCGACGCGATTAGTCGGGCGGCACGGTCACGAAATGGCCACCATGGCCCAGTACACTGAGTTCCCCCGACCGGATATCGAAATGCGCGCCGGACAGTCGCAGTGTTCCAGTCGCGAGGCGCGATTCGATCCAGGGAAAGGTCGACAGGTTCTCCATCGACAGACGAATGGTTTCCTGCTCGCAGCAAAGCTGTTGGTCAGGGATGTCGGTTCGCGCCAGCGCCCTCGTCTTGGCGATTGCCGCGAGCCCAATCCATGGAGCGATAAAGTCCGATGCTTCTGCTGGAGTGTTCTCCAACAGTGCGCGTACGCCACCGCAGAGCCCGTGGCCCATAACCAGGATCTGAGGCACCTGGAGAATACGAACTGCGAATTCTACCGCCGCGCTGGTGCCGTGGTGCGCCCCGTCGGGGGCAAAAGGCGGCACGAGATTGGCGACGTTCCGTACGACGAATAACTCTCCGGGCCCAGAGTCGAAGATCATGGCGGGATCGACCCGGCTATCCGCGCAGGAGACAATCAGCGCGCGTGGCTGCTGACCGATATCGGCCAGTATTTCGAATTGCCGGCGGCGCTCTGGCCAGCGGTCGCGGCGGAAGCGTCGATAGCCACTCAACAGATCGTCCATAACCAAGGATTTTGCGCTGCCCGGGCCATTTTGGCTACCGCGCGCGGGGATCGCCATGGTGCGGGGACGTCAGGCGCCCCTTGTACTGTTCCATATACTTAGTGGTTAACGACGTGGAGTCAGCGCGAAATCGCATCGAACCGAAACTCCGGCGGCGTTCAGGTCGCGTTGCGCTGTGCGGGTCAGGCCCTATCATGAGGACATGGAACGAAGAAGGCCAGGAACGAGCCATGAAAGAAAACAGCATACGGCGGGCGATGCGCGAAGGACGGGCGGCACTGGGCACCGGGCTCAAGGAGTTCGCCTCGCGCGGCGTTCCCTGGATCATCGAAGCGGCCGGCTTCGATTACTGCGCGATCGACCACGAACACGGGGCGTTCGACATGGAGACGATCGCCGATCTGGCGAGCTGGTTCCAGGCCACGAACGTTTCGGCCATCGTTCGGATCCACAAATCGTTCGCGCATCTCATCCCCGGCATCCTGGATCAGGGCATCATGGGCATTCAGGTCTCCGAGGTGGAAAACGCCCAGGAGGCGCGCGCGATCGTCCGCCTGGCGAAGTACCCGCCGATCGGGAACCGGGGCATCTCCGGCCAGGGGCCGCACACGGGATACAAGAGCCACGGCGCCCGCCACGCCACCGAATATGCGCCATGGGCCAACGAGAACATCATCCTATGCCCGTCGATTGAGTCGCTCGAGGGCCTGGAGAATGTCGAGACGATCGCGGCAGTCGAGGGCATCGACATGATCGCGTACGGGCATTCGGACCTGAGCGCGCAGCTTGGGGTTCACCTCGACCTCGAGCACCCGACCTTCAAAGCGGCGGTGCGACGGATCGCAGCGGCGTGCAATGCCCATGGCAAGCTCGCTCGGGGATCGGCGGAGACCGAGGCACAGATCGAGGAATACTGGCAGCTTGGATGCAAGGTGCTGAACCTGCCGGGCAACGATGTGAGCACGTATCTCGACGGAATGAAGGCGCGCGCGGGCCGAGCCCATGCGCGGTTGAAGTCGATTGGGGTGCCGATACCCTGAGGTATCCGGTTCGATCCGGAACGCGAAGTCGCTCCTCAGGCCCCGGACAACACGCTCGCCCGCAGCGTGTCGAGCGGCACCAGGACGCCCTCCCGCTCGACATGCCAAAACGTCCAGCCATTGCACGACGGCGCGTTCTGCAGCGCCGCCCCGACCTTATGGATCGAGCCGCGAGTCTCGCCCGCCACAATCGTGCCATCTGCACCCACAACCGCAGTGACTCGGCGTTGCCGGTCGAACAGCCGGGTTCCCGGCGGCACCACCCCTTGCTCCACCAAATTGCCAAACGGGATCCTGGGCGCGTCCCGTTTCGTCGGCGTCATCGCAATGCCGTCGTCCGAGCCTCGCCGGGTCCGCCGCAGCCGACCCCAGGCGGCCTCGACGTAGGCTGGGTGACGCTCGATCGCGATGAAATGCCGACCCAGTCGGCGGGCCACGACCGCCGTGGTGCCGGTGCCGGCGAAGGGATCGAGGATGATGTCGTCATGGCCCGTGCTGGCGAGCAGGACCCGATGCAACAGCGCCTCCGGCTTCTGGGTCGGGTGCAGTTTCAGGCCGTGCTGGTTGCGCAGCCGCTCGGGTCCGGTGCACAGCGGGATCAGCCAGTCGCTGCGCATCTGGACGTCGTCGTTTAGCGCTTTCATGGCCTGATAGTTGAATTTGTGCC
>JBEKGV010000069.1:0-9944 GCA_050012615.1 Acetobacteraceae bacterium
GACAAAAGCCGCGGCCGCAGATCGATGTTGCGGGCCAGTCTTGGCGCCGGAGCGGTCGGGCTCGCGGTTGCGATGCCTGAGCGCGGACGGGCGGCCGACCCCTCGCCTCCCGCGGAGCCTGACTGGTCGCAATCCCTGGGGCCGGGCATCGGCGATCGGGTCTATGGGCATCCCTCACGTTTCGAGGCGGACGTCATACGCCGCGATGTCCCATGGCTGACCGCGAACGCCGAAGCGTCGGTCAGCTTCACCCCTCTGCAATATCAACAGGGCATCATCACCCCGAGCGGTGTTTTCTTCGAACGCTATCATGCGGGCCGCCCGTCGGTGGACCCGGCGCGGCACCAACTGATGATCCATGGCATGGTCGACCGCCCGCTGCTTCTGACGATGGCGGACATTCATCGCTTCCCGAGCGAATCGCGAATACACTTCATCGAATGCCCGGCCAATGGCGGGATGGAGTGGCGGGCAGCGCAGTTGAACTCTTTGCAGTTCACCCATGGCATGATCGGCTGCGCGGAGTGGACCGGCGTAAAGCTGTCCACCGTTCTGGAAGAGTGCGGGATCGCGAAGGGAGCGAGTTGGGTGCTCGCGGAGGGCGCGGACGGCGCCCACATGACCCGGTCAATTCCTCTCGGTAAATGCCTGGACGACGTCTTGCTGGCGTACGGCCAGAATGGCGAGGCCTTACGTCCCGAGCAGGGATACCCGCTTCGCCTGCTCGTTCCGGGCTGGCAGGGCAATATGAACGTCAAATGGATCCGCCGGTTGCAACTTGGCGACGCGCCCTGGTTCACCCGGGAGGAGACCTCGAAATATACCGAGTTGATGAAGGACGGTAAGGCGCGCGGCTTCACCTGGCCGATTTATGCCAAATCGGTGATCACCTTTCCGTGCCCGGAAATGCCCGCCAGGGGACCCGGCGCGTATGAGATCCGCGGCCTCGCCTGGTCCGGTCTGGGCCGGATAAACCAGGTGGACGTCAGCCTGGATGGAGGCATCAACTGGACCCGCGCGCGTCTTCAGGAGCCGGTACTGTCCAAGGCCCTGACCAAATTCACTTTGGAATGGCGCTGGGATGGACGCCCTGCCCTGCTGCAATCCCGCGCTATCGATGAGACCGGGTTCGTGCAGCCGACCTTGGCCGAACTGCGTCAGGTGCGCGGCACCAACAGCGTTTACAATAATAACTCGATCCAGACCTGGCAGGTGAAGCCGGATGGAAGCGTTTTCAATGTTCAATTGGCTTAGTACTCACATCCGCCAAAGCGAGAGGCGCGAAAGCGCGAGGCATGGTCGTAACATCGTCATGGCCGGGTCAAGTCCGAAGGGCGCTAGATTTAGCCGGCTTCGGGTCGACATCCCTGCAACACACCCGTCATCCCCCGGCTCGTCCGGGGGACCTGTCGCGGCACCGAGCGGTTACAGGTGGCCCGGACCAGCCGGGCCATGACGTTTATAGGACAGTGCCATGCTCTCAACGACATTAGCCTAGCGCCCAGGGGGTCAAGCCCGGCCATGACGTGGGGAAAGTCTGGCTCTTCAAGGATTCTGGCTACCAGACGCTTCATCATTGTCGTGGGGATCATGACGATCCAGTTTTGCTTACCCGGCGCGTCGCGCGCTCAGGAGCCGGCGCGCTACGGCCTCGGCACCACCCCGACCCCGGATCAGATCGCCGCCTGGGCCATCGCGGCACGTCCCGACGGCCAGGGCCTGCCGGCCGGACACGGTTCGGTGAAGGATGGCGACGAATTGTACGCCAACATGTGCGCGGCCTGTCATGGCACATTCGGCGAGGGTGCCGGGCGGTATCCTCGGATCGCCGGCGAGGGCTCGCTTACCGGGGACCGGCCCGATCTGACGGTGGGAGCCTACTGGCCCTATGCCACCACATTGTTCGACTACGTCAACCGTGCCATGCCGTTTCCCTCGCCGCACATGCTGGAGCCCGATCAGGTCTATGCGCTGACGGCCTATGTGCTGAACCTGAACGGGGTCGTGGGTGACGACTTCGTGGCCGACAAAGACACCCTGCCAAAGGTCAAAATGCCGAACCGCGACGGGTTCATTTGGACCGACCCGCGCCCCGACACGCACGACACGGCATGCATGACCAATTGCCGACCGCCACAAGACGTGAAGATCACGTCGACCGCTGAAGGCAAGACGCTGACGCCGCGCACCACCGGGCCGCTCGACACGTCGATGCCGCAATGACCGGGAAGGTTCGTTACGCCATTGCATTGCACTGCACCGTTGTCCTCGGCTGCATGGCGATCGGCGCTCGCGCTCAGACTTCCGCCACATCGGCAGGCCAGGCGCTCGCCTACGACCGGGCAATGGGCAACTGCCTGGCGTGCCACACGATGCGAGGCAGCGACGTGCCTAGTACCGTCGGACCGGAATTGAGCAACATGAAAGCGCGCTTCCCCGATCGGGCTGACCTGGTGTCGATCCTGACCAACGAGGAGGCGCGCAATCCGCAGACGATGATGCCGCCATTCGGGCGCAACCAGATCCTGACCGCCGACCAAATCAACCAGATCGTCGATTTTCTGTACACGCTATAGCCGCCGCCAAGGACCCTCTTAAGGACTCTGTCAATGCGATCTCGCCTCGCCGTCCCCTCTCCGAACGAAACGACCCGGCGTGCCACGTTGCGGCTGCTGACTTTGCTCGGCGCCACCGGAATGGCTGGGCTCGGCGTCGCCGGCATGGCAGGCACCGCGCGTGCCGCGGCCCCGGGTTGGCCGGAGGACGCGTTCCGCCAGAAGACCGAAGCGGACGCGGTGCGGCTGCTCTATGGCAAACCGTTCGAGCCGTCGGACAAAGTAACGCTCGAGGCCCCCGAAATCGCGGAAAACGGTGCGGTGGTGCCAATTTCGGTCAGCGCCGACCTGCCCGGCGTGACGACGATCAGCATTCTGGTGCCGGAGAATCCCTATACCCTCGCCGCGTCCTACAAGTTCGCCGAGGGAACGATGCCGTCGATCGGCTGCCGGCTGAAAATGGCCAAGACCAGCAACGTCGTCGCTATCGTCGAGTCTGAAGGCAAGTTGTACGCGGCGTCGAAGGAAGTGAAAGTCACGCTCGGCGGCTGCGGCGGCTAAGTCGCCGCGGTTAAGCCGGGGCGACAGGAGATCAAAGCAATGGCATCGACCATCCGAGTTCGCGCGCAGGCCAGCGGCACCGTCACCGAGGTGCAGGCTCTGGTCCAGCATCCGATGGACAGTGGCTTCGTCAAAGACAGCAATGGCGAACTGATCCCGGCGCACCATATCGAGACTTTAACGTTCGAGCATGACGGCAAGGTCGTTCTGATCGCCGACTGGGGACCGGCGGTATCGAAGGACCCTTACATCAAGTTCTCCTTCAAAGGCGGAGCGAAGGGCGACAAGCTGACTGTCACCTGGCTGGACAATCTCGGCAAAACCGACACGCTCGATGCGACGATCGCGTGATCGCCAGTCCAGCAAAGCGGTGGGTGCCGATGCGAGGGCTTGCGATGCTGATCGCTTGCTTTCTGGGTGGCGCGGCGCCGGCCCCCGTTAGCAGTACGGACACCCCCACCGCCGACCAGAAAGCGTTTCAGGACTTCTTCAAAAGCCGATTTCCACAGGTATCGATCGCCGATTTCGCCAACGGCCCTTACGCGGTGGACGCCGGCATGCGTAAGCAATGGGAGGAAATCATGCAGTTTCCCCCATACGATTTCGCCCTGGACGAAGGCAGGACGGCGTTCGGAACGAAGTTCGCCAACGGCAAGTCCTACGCCGATTGTTTCGCCAATGGCGGCGTCGGCGTGCGGCAGGATTTTCCATATTTCGACACGAAAACGGGCGAGGTCGTGACGCTGGACCTGGCGATCAACCGCTGCCGCGAGGCGAACGGCGAAAAACCGTTGCCGTATCAGACCGGGATGATGGCCTCGATCACCGCTTACATGGCGGAAACGTCGCGGGGGAAGCCATTTGACATCAAGATCCCGGACGATCCCCGCGCTCGCGCTGCTTATGAATCCGGTAAGCAGTTCTTCTATTCCCGCCGCGGCCAGCTCAATTTCTCCTGCGCCAGTTGCCATGTTGGGGCGGCCGGGGAGCGGATGCGGGCTGATATTCTGGCGCCGGCGATGGGTATCCTGGCGGCGTTCCCGATCTACCGCTCGGATTGGGGCAGCATGGGCACGATCGACCGGCGGTTCACCACGTGCAGCGCGCAGATGCGCTCGGTCCCGTTGCCGCCGCAGGAGGTGGCTTACCGGGACCTGGAATATTTTCTCTCGTATATGAGCAACGGCGTGCCGATCTCAGGCCCGGGAACGCGGCCATGAAGGCGCTTCTGGCGTTCGTTTCTCTGGCGTTCGTTTCTTTGGCGATCTTTTCCGTGTCCGCCCATGCGGCCACCCAGGCCGAGGCGGAAGCAGCGGTGGCCGATGCCAAACAGGCCGAAGCGGCGGCCGCACAGTATAACAACCGCTGGGTACCGGCGGAGGCCGCTCTGGCCGCGGCCGAGAAGGCGATCGCGGCACAGGCCTGGGACGAAGCGGTGGCACAGGCGACAAAGGCGCGTGCCATGGGGCTGCGAGCGGTCGAACAATCGAAAGAGCAAGAAACCGCCTGGCACGATGCGGTGATCCGCTGACCCCTCGCCCATCACAGGACCGCACCATGCAGGCCAATCGCCGCGATTTCGTCAGGCTGCTGACCGCCAGTGCCGCGGCCGGCGTGCTGCCGCGTCCGTCGCATGCTCAGGCGAAGGACGATCTCTACGACATTGGACGTAGCGGCAATGTGCGCATTTTGCACATGACGGATACCCACGCTCAGGTTCTGCCGGTGTATTTCCGCGAGCCCAGTGTGAACATCGGAATGGGTGAGGCCTCCGGGCGGCCGCCGCATTTGGTCGGCGACGCGTTTCTGGAACATTTCCACATCGCGGCCGGCACCCCGCGCGCCCATGCGATGACCTATCTCGATTTCGTGGAGGCGGCGCATCGTTACGGCGCCATGGGCGGCTTCGCGCACCTGGCCACGCTGATCGCCAGGCTGCGCGCGGAAGCCGGTGCTTCCAACACGCTGCTGCTGGACGGCGGTGACACCTGGCAGGGCTCATGGTCCGCGCTCAGCACGCAGGGCCTGGGCATGGTGGGCCTGACGAACCTGCTCGGTGTGGACGCGATGACGTCGCACTTCGAAATGACTTACGGCGAGGCAAAGCTGCGCACCAATCTCGCCGCGTTCAAAGGCAGCTTCATCGCCCAGAACGTCTTCCTGACCGATGAGGCGGCGTTCAACGGCGCGGAAGCATTCGATCCCGACTCGGGTCGCGTGTTCCAGCCTTATGTGATGCGCGATGTCGGCGGCCGGCGTATCGCCGTGATCGGCCAGTGCTTTCCGTATCAGCCGATCGCGCATCCTCGCCGCTTCGTGCCGGACTGGACGTTCGGCATTCGTGAAGCCGAGTTGCAAAAGGTCGTGGATACGGTGCGCGAGACCGAACGAGCGGACGCGGTGGTGTTGCTGTCACACAACGGCATGGACGTCGATCTGAAACTCGCGAGCCGGGTGCGCGGCATAGACATCATTCTGGGTGGCCACACGCACGATGCGCTGCCGGAGCCGAGCGTGGTGAGCAATCCCGGAGGCCGGACACTGGTGACCAACGGCGGCTCGAACGGGAAATTTTTGGGGGTCGTCGACCTTGATGTCGGGCCGGGGCGACTGAACGATGTGCGCTATACCCTGGTGCCTGTGTTTTCCAACCTGTTGCCCGCCGACCAGGCGATGCAGGCGCAGGTCGATGCATTGCGGGCGCCGGACGCGGGAATGCTGAATGAAAAACTCGCGACCGCCGGCACACTGTTGTACCGGCGCGGTAACGTCACCGGAACCATGGATCAGGTGATTTGCGACGCGCTTCGCCGAGAGTTGGGCGCGGAGTTCTCGCTGTCGCCCGGATTCCGCTGGGGGCCGAGCGTGCTGCCGGGAGACGCGATCACCATGGATCTGGTCTATGCGCACACCGCCATCACTTACCCCGACGTCTATGTGCAAGAAATGACCGGGGCCGCCATCAAGACGGTACTCGAGGACGTCTGCGACAACCTGTTCAACCCCGATCCTTACGTCCAACAGGGCGGCGACATGGTGCGGGTGGGAGGCTTCGACATCACGTACTCGCCGGGCGAGGCGATCGGTCATCGGATCTCGGATATGGCCCGGCCGGACGGGACCCCAATCGAGGCCGGCAAGACCTATCGCGTCGCCGGTTGGGCTTCGGTGAACCTGCCGCAAGAGGGCCGGCCTGTGTGGGACGTGGTGGCACATTACCTGCGCGGTCTTGGTGAGGTGAAGCTCGACCGGCCCAGTCGGGTGAAGTTGAAGGGTGTCGACGGCAACGCGGGGTATCGCGCGTGACCATCGCCCGCGTGCTTGTGGGCTTGCTGGTTGTTCCGTTGGCAATGGCGGCTGTTCCGGCGGCGGCACAAGTATCCAGCCCCGGCACACCCTCCGCTGGCGCGCCCTCTCCTGGCGAACCCGCGTTCGTCGAACACCGGCTCACGCTGCAGCTGTCGGACGCGGGAGAAGACAAGCAGAGCCAGGTGTTGAGCGTCGCCTTCAATATTCTGAAGGTGTACGGACCGGACAAGGTCGCCATCGATATCGTCGCGTTCGGCCCGGGGATCGACCTGCTGCGCGAAGGCAACGCGAACGGCCAACGCATCAGCAGCCTTGTGGCGCAGGGCGTCCGGTTCGATGCCTGCATGAACACAGTCACGACGATCGAGCGCAACACCGGCAAGCCCTATCCGCTCAATCCACTGGCGCACCAGGTCGAGGCTGGGGTCGCGCGAATCTTAACGCTGGCCGAACATGGCTACACTGCGGTGCGTCCATGAGTCCCGGTCTCAACGAAAGGAAACTGTTATGCTGACACCCCGCCGACGAAGTCTCCAAGGTCTGGGCTTCGTCCTGGCCGCCGCCGGCCTCGCCAGGTCCGTCGCCGCGGCTCCGCCCCCACCGCAGTTACCCGTCGGCGCCCACACCCTGGAGGCACTTTCCGCCCGGCTGTCCGCGGCGCCGCGGAGGCGCGATTTCAAGACGTCACCGATGATCCTCGAGCGGCGAGACCAATGGGACGCGGACGCGCTGGACCTGGTGCTGCATTACACCGGCGGACCAAAGCAGAGCTGGGACAACACCGACATCAGCGGTCCCTGGCTGAACGTGATGCGTAATTCGATGAACTCCCAGGTTTGGTCGTTCAAGCATCCAGATTTTCTTTGCGTCTCCGCCACGCATGGCAGCGCTCAGCTGGCACTTTACGACGATGAGATGTGGGAGAAATACGCGTTGGCCAAGATGGCCGGCGGCAACGTTACCCACAATAGCTTCGTTACCCCGCCGCTGGCCGGAGACCGCGATCCGAGGGATTTCGAGAATCCGACTGGTCCATTCTCCTCCCACAACAACAGCATCCTGGCTTTGCAGCGGCGCGGCGCCGTGTTTCTGGCCTGCCACAACGCGGTGTGGGAATTGAGCGAGCGCCTGATCGCCGCGGGCACAAACCCCGACAAACTGGCGATCGATGCGTTGTGCGCTGAACTCACCAACCATTTGATACCGGACGTCGTGGCGACGCCGGGCGCTGTCGGCACATTGGTCGAGTTGGGCAAGGTTGGGTTCATTTACGCACGATGATGCGTGTTTCTCGCGCATCGGCGCTGCTCGCCGGTTGGCTGGGCTTCGCGATGACCGCTCTGGGAGCTCCGCCGGGGACGCCCGCTGCCCAGCTGGACGCGACCGAGGCGCAGTACCCGCCATGGACCCACGGTGGCAACAACGACGCGCCGAACCAGGGGTTGGCGTTCACCGTGCCGCCCGTCGATGTGATGGCGGACTTCCATGGCAGCCTCGATAACCCCGCATTGGTGTTGTACGCGTCGGGTAATTATTTCTTCGCGATGGCCGGCATGGTGCGGGCGTTTGGCGACGCCTATCCGGCGTATCGCGGACGGGTGTTCTATGAGACGCTGCCGCCGGGTCTGCTGCTGAAGCAGATGCAGGCGGGCGGCACCATTACCTCCGGCAACCTGACGTTCACGGTCAAACCGGATATCATGATGGCGGAACAACGTGCCAGCGAGGCCTGGGTGAAAGATGGGCGGCTGATGGCACCGGTGGTTTCGTTCGCAACCAACGATCTGACGATCATGGTGCCGGCGGGCAATCCCGCTCATATCACGAGCCTTGCCGATCTCGCCCGTCCGGATCTGGCAGTCGTCATGCCGAACCCTGCTTTTGAGGGGGTGGCCCAGCAAATCCGCGCATCATTGGTCAAGGCCGGCGGGGAGGCGTTGGCGCAGGCCGTCTATGACACCAAAGTCTCTGCTGGTACCACGGTGCTGACGCGCATCCATCATCGCCAGACTCCGCTGTTTTTGATGCAGGGCCTGGGAGAGGCCGGCGTGACCTGGTCGTCGGAGGCGATCTTCCAGGAACGCCAGGGGCACCCGATCGCGCATGTCGCCATCCCCGCGGAGCAGAACACGCGTGCCATCTATAGTGCGGCGATGGTGCCTGACGCACCACACGCGGACGCCGCGCGTGCCTGGCTTGAGTTCATCCGCTCGGATGCCGGGTTCGCCGCATTGGCGCCGTTCGGATTTCAGCGTGCCGCTCAGTAACGAGGCCTGCCTGGCCGATGGATGCTGTGGGGAAACCTACGCCGACCGGTCCTGGTTGTCGCGCCGCGACAGGATCGCTCGACGCGGTCTGCTGACCTGCGCGGCGGCGGCGCCTTTGGGCTTCGTGTTCCCTGGCGCCGCGCGGGCTGACGCGTATCCGCCTCTGGCGCAAGACATCAGCGTGCAGCAGGTTCCTGGCGCACCCATTTGGTACACGCTGGGTCATCCGGGTGTGCCCAGTACGGACAACGAGGGGCATACCTCGAACGCCGGTTTCGTCGTCACCGATGACGGCGTCGTTGTCTTCGATGCGCTCGGCACGCCGAGCCTTGGGCAGGCGCTGTTGCGGAAAATTCGCGGGGTGACCGGGAAGCCGATCAAATACGTCGCCCTTAGCCATTACCACGCCGATCACATCTACGGCCTGCAGGCATTCCGCGACGGAACGGATGCGACGATCATGGCCCAGGAAAAGGCGCTGGATTACACGGCGGCGGGGAACATCGATGACGAGGCGGCCGACGCGAGGCTCGCGCAGCGGCGGGAAGCGGTGGCGCCGTGGGTAAACGCGGAGACTCGTATCGTGCTGCCCGGCCTGGTGTTTCGCGTCGCGGCCGAGTTGCGGTTGGGCGGGCACCAGTTCCAGTTTATTTATGCCGGGCCGGCACACTCGATGAGCGACATGATGATGCTGGTGCTGCCGGAGCGTGTGCTGTTCGCCGGAGACATCGTGCAGAACGGACGCATTCCGTTCATGGCGAGCGCTGCGGTCAACACCCGCAACTGGCAGGCCGGTTTGCGCGAGGTCGCGACGTTGGACCCGCGCTTCATTCTGCCGGGTCACGGCAATCCGTCCACCGATGCCGCTCAGGCGATCGCCTTCACCGATGGGTATATCCGGTTCGTTCGCAAGGCGATGGGGGACGCGGTGGCGCAATGGATCGAGTTCGATACGGCTTACCGAGCCACCGACTGGAGCGCTTACGAGGCGCTGCCGGCGTTTGGCGCGAGCAATCGCGGCAATGCTTATCGCGTGTTCCTGGAGATCGAGGCGGAGAGTTTGGCCGCCGGTGACGTGGACAAGGGGCGTTGATTTATCCGCGCGGTGACGGTGCATGCCTCTTTATGGTTGATGCGGAGTAGGATCTCACGTCGGTCAGGTACCCAGACCTCATTGGAATTCGGGGTTTTGATGCCGAAGAAAGATTATTTAACCACGAAGTCGCGAAGTGCACGAAGAGGAAGTTTAATT
>JBEKGV010000070.1:0-9936 GCA_050012615.1 Acetobacteraceae bacterium
ACGGCGCAGGTGACGGGACTGAGCACCGCGACGGTGGCGGCGCTGACCACGGCGCAGGTCGCCACCGGGCTGACCTCGACCCAGGTCGGGGTGCTGAGCTCCGGCCAGGTGGCGGCGCTGTCTTTCGCTCAGGTCAAGGCGATGACCACGGATGAGATGTCGGCGTTGACCACGGCGAACGTGGTCGGCCTGACCGTGATTGCAGTGTCAGCTCTGAGTTCCGACCAGGTGGCGGCGCTGTCGACGGCGGCGTTCGGCAAGCTGGGTTCGGCGCAGATCGGCGTGCTGAGCACCGCGGCGATAGTGGGTCTGAGCGCGGCCGAGGTGGCGGCCCAGATCAGTTCGTTCAGACCAGCGCAAATTGTCGCGGTGGGCACCGACGTGATCTCCGGGCTGACCACGGCGCAGGTGACGGGACTGTCTACGGCTACGGTGGCGGCGCTGACCACGGCGCAGGTCGCCACCGGCCTGACCTCGACCCAGGTCGGGGTGCTGAGTTCCGGCCAGGTGGCGGCGCTGTCCGCCGGGCAGGCTACCGCATTAACGACGGATGAGATGTCGGCGTTGACCACGGCGAACGTGGTCGGCCTGACCACGGCGGCGGTGGCCGCGCTGGCCTCCGACCAGGTGGCGGCGCTAAGCAGCGCGGATATTCTCCATATGTCGACGCACCAGCTTGTGGCTCTTACTCCCCAGGCAATTTCGGCACTTACATCAGGAGAAATTCAGGCGATCGGCAGCGCGGTCCTTTCGGCCCTTTCAACCGCGCAGTTCGCTGCCATAACGAGCGACGCGATCGTAGGGCTAACCGCCAGCGAAGTGACAAACCTCACTACGAAGGAGATCGCAGCATTCACCACCGACCAGATCAACGCTCTCACTCCGACCGCGATCGGTGGCCTCACGCCTACCCAGACGAACGCGTTCACCAACACCCAGATCGCTGACATGACAGACGCGCAGCGAAACGCTATCTTCTAATGAACCTTGATCGCTTCACCGTCCTTGCCTTGTGGTTTTGCCCCGATGTGACGGCAACCTGATGACCGAAGTCTCGCTCAGCGCAGCGCCATGGTGCCGCGATGAGCGGACCTCGATGGGACAGTGTTTGAACGAGTCGTCGCGGCACGCAGTCCCACAAACGCAACGCCACTCCGCGCGACGTGCGGCATGGTCCGATCAACAAACAACGGCATCGGCCATAAGCGGATCGTTAACAAGTTTACCGCACAATGAACATCGATCGCCGCCTGGCGGACCCTTGGCGATATTGAGTTCAACGACATGATCAGCAGGCCTGAACGATCGACCACCAAAGTGCCGCCATCCTCGCCGGACGTCTCGGTCGACCAGGCGGTGATCGAGGCCATCAATCACCATCATGCCGGGCGCATTGATCAGGCGGAGAAGCTGTACCGCGCGATTCTTGCGTCGCCTCCGGGTCATGCTGTCGCGAGTTATGGGTTTGGCATGCTTTGCGCCACGCAAGGCAGAGTTCAGGAGGCTGTTGACTGCTATCGCCACGCGATCGCCGCCCGACCTGATTTTGTCGATGCCTATATCAATCTCGGAACGGCGGTGCTGACACTCGGGCAGCACGAGGAGGCGGTAGACCTGTACCAACAAGCCATCGCGATCAGTCCCGGCAACGCCATGGCACACGGCAATCTTGGCAAGGCACTGCAGGATCTGGGGCGGATCAATGAAGCGATCACCTCATATCGCACCGCTATCGCACTCAAACCGGATGACGCTCTCAACCTCGTTAATTTCGGTGCCGCACTACTGGAGCAGCGGGCATGGGATGATTCATTGGCGGTAACGCGGCGCGCGATCTCGCTGCAGCCCGACAACGCGATGGCACACGCCAATCTGGGGACGGCCATGATGAACCTCGGCCGGCATGACGAAGCCTTGGCTGCCTGCCATAAAGCCATGAGCTTGCGGCCGCAAGGCGTAGCGATCCACGCCAGCCTGGGCGGCGCGATGCTTGAGTTAGGGTCATTTCAGGAGGCGGTGACCCTCTGTCGCCACGCCATCGCCCTCGATCCAACGCAGCCGAACGCCCACTTCAATCTCAGCCATGCACTCAAGGCGATGAACCGTCTGGACCAAGCAGCGATGTCCGCGCGCCAGGCGATCGCCCTTACGCCAGATGCTGCCGATTATCATTTCCATCTCGGACATATTTTGCTGCTTCAGGGGGATTTGGAGAACGGTTGGGTGGAGTATGATTGGCGATGGAAGTTGCCGGATTTCGCCTGGATCAAAGACGTCCCTGGCATTCTGTCGCGCCCGCTATGGGCTGGCGAGGACATCAGTGCGAAGATGATCCTGATATACACGGAGCAGGGACTCGGCGATATCATCTTATTCGCCCGTTACCTGCGCCTGGTCATCGCCAAGGCCGGGCGAGTCATCGTAGCGGCCAATTCAGCGATGCGCCGATCTCTGGAAACATTGGACGGGCTCACGGTTGTCTCGATCCACGAAGTTCCACTGCCGGATTTCGATGTGCGATGTCCGCTCATGAGTCTGCCTCGGGTTTTCGCGACCAGGCTCGACAGTATCCCCGATTCGGTACCCTACCTCAGGGTGGATCCCGTCGAACAGGCGCGCTGGGCCAGGCAGATCAGCGGCGACACGCCTAAGGTGGGGATAGTCTGGAGTGGCAATCCCGCGACGAAGCGCGACCGCTTCCGGTCGCCTGGCCTCGCCAGCGTGACGCCGCTTTTTTCAGTACCAGGGATCGATTTTATTATCCTTCAGGTGGGAGGGCGGGGGGAGCCGGCCGCGAACCCATTGCCGCCACATGTCCTCGATCTTGGCCAGGAAGTCGCCGATTTGGCCGACACGGCGGCCATAATGTGCGGATTGGACCTGATGATCAGTTCTTGCACCGCCCCATTGCACCTCGCCGGAGCGCTAGGTGTCCGAACCTGGGCAATGATACCTTTCGCACCTTATTTCCCATGGTTGCTTGACCGTACCGATTCACCCTGGTATCCAAATATGCGGCTTTATCGACAGGAGCAGCCTGGCACGGACTGGTCGGGCGTTGTGGCACGTATCGCTTTCGATCTTGCCAGCCTGGTGCCGACCCAGCGGCAGGTCAACGTCGCGGACCATCTGGCAGGCATAAAATGCAACAGCACGGGAGCCACACCTGTTATCCTGGCATCGGCCACGGCAGATGGGAACCGAGCACCATGAATGACAATCTCTCAGCGGAATACATCGCGGCATCTTGCTCCGAGCCAACGTCCATCGAGCCGCGGGAGCTCGCGCAGGTGCTGCATGTCGGCTGCGGCGCGTATCACCTGGAGAAATTGCCACTGATGTTCCGCGACGGTTGGCGTGAGATCCGACTGGACATCGACCCCGAAGTCCACCCCGATTTCGTCGCGAGCATGACCGATATGACTATCATTCCGGACAACGAGATCGACGCGGTATATTCGTCCCACAATATTGAGCATCTCTATCCACACGATGTTCCGCTCGCGCTCCGGGAAATGTTGCGGGTGCTGAAGCCGACCGGTTTCGCGTTGATCAAGCTGCCTGATTTGCAGGAAGTGGCGCGTCATGTCGCCGAGGGTAAGTTGGAAGATCCGTTGTATTTATCGTCCGTGGGGCCGATCGCACCGCTTGATATCATGTATGGCCATCGACCATCCCTGGCTGGCGGCAATGAGTTCATGGCGCATCGTACCGGATTTACCGGCGAGACGCTCGCTGCCGCCTTGATCAGAGCCGGATTCGCTGCCGTGATGGTGCAACGCGATTTGTTGGCCTTCTGTCTGATCGCGATCGCTTTCAGAAGTAGGCCGGATGAAGACGAGGTGGCAAAAGCGCAGGCGTCGATGCTGCCTGCCGCCGATCGGCCCACTGTACTCTACACTTTGGCCGGATGACGCTGCCGTCGGAGCCGCATGAACGTTGGTGGGACCGCGTCGGAACGGCAAAGGGATCGCACGCGCCGCCAGGCAATAGCCACCGAGAGGATTGCGCTGACGGCGCCTCCCTTTTTTAAAGAGCCACCCCTCCGCGTCCAGGCGTGTGTCACCCACTGGATCGTTATGGCTTCTTAGGAGGTGCTTAAGGTCTGACGCGTAATCTGGGTTTCCGTCGTCAAAAGTCGAGCCGGAAAGCCCTGAAATGACCATCTACACCGTAGCCTCCGGCGCGATCAGCAGTGGCATCGTCCTGAGCGGCGGTGACGAACTTGATGTGATGCCCGGTGGCGTGGCCACGTTCACGACCGTCAGCAGTGGCGGTGTCGCGATCGTATACGCCGGCGGCGTCGCGAGCGGTACCGTGCTGAGCAACGGTGGCTTCGGATACGTCTCCAGCGGTGGCGTCGCGAGGTTCACGATTGTCAGCAGCGGCGGGACAGAAGTTATTTACGACGGTGGTGTGGCGAGCGCCACAACGGTACTGACCGGCGGCGTCGAGAACATATCCGCTGGCGCCATCACGACCGGTACCATTGTGAGCAACGGCGGTTCCGAATTTATATACAGCGGCGGTCTCGCGAAATTCACCGCTGTCAGCAGCGGCGGGGCCGCATTCATTTACAACGGCGGCGTCGCCAGCGCCACCGCCATCGGCAGCGGCGGCATCCAGAACGTATCCGCCGGGGGCATCACGACCGGTAGCATTCTGAGCAATGGCGGTTTTGAATATATTTATAGCGACGGTCTCGCGAAATTCACTGCTGTCGGCGCCGGCGGGGCTGCAGTCGTCTATAGCGGCGGCGTCGCCAGCGCCGCCGCGATCGGCAGCGGCGGTATCGAATACGTCTACATAGGAGGGGTGGCCAGCGCCACCGTCGTGAGCAACGGCGGCTCCGCGATCGTCTACAGCGGCGGTGTGGCCGATGGCAGCGTGGTTAACAGCGGCGGTACCGAAGCGGTGTTCACTGGCGGCATGGCCGTGGCGACCGTCGTGAGCCGTGGCGGCATTCTCTCGGTTCTCGGCGGTACGGCCACCGGCACGATCCTGAACGGCGGCAACGAGATAGTAAGCTCCTACGGCGTGGTCAGCGCCACGACCGTGAACAGCGGAGGCACCGATACGGTAGCTTCCAACGGCACCGCGGACAGCATAGTGGTCAACAGCGGCGGCGTCGACGTTGTGTCCTTCGGTGGCGTGGCCAGTTCGACGGTGGTGAGCAAGGGCGGCATCGAGATCGTCTCCACTGGCGGCACGGCGAGTGCGACGACCGTTACCAGCGGCGGGTCGCAAAGTGTGTCAGGCGGCTTCGCCTCCGGCACCACCCTAAATGACGGCATTCAGGTCGTGGTCTCGGGCGGTACCGCGAGTGGGACGGTCGTTAACATCGGCGGCACCGAGACCGTATCATCCGGCGGCACAGCCAGCTTCAGCATCGTGAGTAACGGCGGCCATCAAATTGTTCTGGGCGGCGCGGTTACCAGCACCATGGTGGATAACGGCGGTACCGCGACAGTAATCTCCGGTGGTGTCGCCAGCTTCGCCGTGGTCACCGCCGGCGGGACCGAAGTCATATCGTTCGGGGGCATCGCGAGCGGCGCCACATTGATGGCCGGCTCTCAGACCGTGGCCTCCGGCGGAATCGATGCCTTCACCGTGGTGAGTTATGGAGGCACCGAAGTCGTGTCCTTTGGTGGACTGACAAAGTTCACCACGGTCAGCGGCGGGGGCAATCAGACTCTGCTCGGCGTGGCCAGTTCCACCATCCTTCGCGGTGGCGCCCAGGCGATCATGTCCGGTGGGGTCGCCGTTGGCGACCTGGTAAGCGGCGGCGGTGCCGCTAACGTGAGCGCCGGCGGCACTGCCCGCTTCACGGTAGTGAGCGCGGGGGGAGCCGATTATGTCTACAGCGGTGGCGTGGCGACCGGCACCACCGTGAGCGACGGCGGTACCGAAACGGTTGAGCTTTTCGGCACCGTCAGCGCCTCGATCATCGGTAGCGGCGGTACTGAGACCGTCATCGGCGGAGGCACGGCCGGCGGCACTGTCCTGCTCGATGGCGCGAGCCAGTATGCCGACATGTTCGCCACGGTTACCGGCACCGTGGTGAGCAGCGGCGGCACCGAGGTCGTGTACGCTGGCGCAACCGTCAACGGCACCATCATCGAAGCCGGTGGGATCGTCGATTTGCCGGGCCTGACCTTCACCAGCGGCGGGACCGCCACTGTTGACCCGCTGACGAATATCCTGACCGTGACTGAGGGAGGCAACTCTTACCAACTGACTCTGACGGGCTCTTATACGAATAATCTGTTTCAGCTCGCATCTGACGCCACCCTCGGCACGCTCGTTACGATGGGCAGTAACTCACCTTGTTTTGTTACCGGGACAGGCGTCGCGACCGAGCGCGGCGAAGTCGCCATCGAAAGGTTGAAGTTCGGCGACCGCGTGCGGTTGGTCGACGGACGGACTGCTCCGATCGTGTGGACCGGTCACCGATGGGTCGACTGCTCCCGCCATCCGAACCCAGAGCAGGTTTGGCCGATACGCATTGTCGCGGACGCGTTCGGACCCGGACAACCGCATCGCGATTTGTTCCTCTCGCCCGACCACGCGGTATTTATCGAGGATGTGCTGATCCCGGTGAAGCATCTGATGAACCGCACCAGCATTGCCCAGGTGAAGGTGGCGGAGGTGACGTACCACCACTTGGAATTGGCGGTACACGACGTTCTGATCGCGGAAGGGCTCCCGGCAGAGTCGTACCTCGATACCGGCGATCGCTCGAACTTCGACAACGGGGGCGCCGCTGTGACTCTGCATCCGAATTTCTCGGCGCACATTTGGGAGGCGGCGAGTTACGCGAAGCTGGTCGTATGTGGCCCAGAAGTCGAGAATATTCGTAAAAGATTGAAGAAACGCGCCCGGGCTGTGTGTTCGGCCGCGCGGAGAACCAACGCGGCGTGACGCGCTGTCGGGTTCAAAGGTTCCAGCGCCAGTCCTGGACCTCCGGCATGTCTTCGCCGTGCTCGCTGATGTAGAGCTTGTGGCGTTCCATGGTCGTCCAGTACCGGGCCGTCGCCATGTCAACCTGATCGCTCAATCTCGGGATTCGCCGGATCGCATCAAGCGCGAGTTGATAGCGATCCAGATTGTTAAGCACGACCATATCGAATGGCGTGGTCGTGGTTCCCTCCTCCTTGTAGCCTCGCACGTGAATATTATCATGGTTGCGCCGCCGGTAGGTCAGCTTGTGGATCATCGCCGAATAGCCATGGAACGCGAAGATCACCGGCTTGTCGGTCGTGAACATCGCGTCGAAATCCTGATCTTCCAGGCCATGCGGGTGTTCGGATTGAGGCTCCAGCGCCATCAGATCGACCACGTTGACGACGCGGATTCGGATATCGGGAACATATTCGCGCAGCAGGGTCACGGCGGCGAGCGTCTCGAGTGTCGGCACATCTCCGGCGCAGGCCATGACCACGTCGGGATCGCCGTCGTCATTGCTGGCCCAATGCCAAATTCCCGCTCCCACCGTGCAGTGCCGAATCGCCTGGTCGATGTCGAGCCATTGCCATTCCGGCGGTTTGCCCGCGACGATCAGGTTGATGTAGTTCTTGCTTCGCAGGCAGTGATCCGCGACGGACAGGAGACAGTTCGCGTCTGGCGGCAAATAGATGCGTACCACATCGGACTTCTTGTTGGACACATGATCGATGAACCCCGGGTCCTGGTGCGAGAAGCCGTTATGATCCTGCTGCCAGACGTGTGATGTGAGCAGATAATTCAGCGACGCGATCGGCTTGCGCCACGGGATCGTCCGGCTTACTTTCAACCATTTCGCATGCTGGTTGAACATCGAATCGATGATGTGAATGAACGCCTCATAGCACGAGAACAGGCCGTGGCGTCCGGTCAGCAAATATCCTTCGAGCCAGCCTTGGCAAAGGTGTTCGCTCAACACCTCCATGACGCGGCCGGTCGTGCTAAGATCGATGTCGACATCTTCGACCTCGGCCATCCATTCCTTACCGGACGCTTCATAGACGGCCTCCAGGCGATTCGATGCGGTCTCGTCCGGCCCAAAGAGCCGGAAGTTCTGCTTCTCCATATTGAGTTTCATCACGTCGCGCAGAAACTTCCCGAGTACCCGCGTCGCTTCCGCTTTGACGCTGCCTGGCGAGGGCACGGCGACCGCGTGATCGTGGAAGTCAGGCATTGACAACGGCTGCGACAATTCACCGCCGTTGGTGTGCGGATTAGAACCCATACGGCGATGGCCGGTAGGCGCGATCGCAGCGAACTCCTCCCGGAACTTGCCATGCTCATCGAACAGTTCCCGCGGCCGGTAGCTCTGCATCCATTCTTCGAGCTGTCGAATATGTTCGGGTTTCGTGAAATCCGAAAGCGGGACCTGATGCGCGCGCCACGTTCCTTCGACCGGCGTGCCATCGACGAATTTCGGACCCGTCCAGCCCTTGGGTGTACGAAAGACGATCATCGGCCAGATCGGACGCCGCTGGCTTTCCGTGTCGTGGTTAGATCGCGCGGCGCTTTGGATCCGGCGAATTCGTGCCAAAATCGTATTGAGAGTGCCCGCGAGACTTTGATGCACGACCGCTGGATCATCGCCCTCGACGAAGTGCGGATCATAACCGTACCCTCGTAACAACTCCGTCAGTTCCTGCCGGCTGATGCGGGCGAGCACGGTTGGATTGGCGATTTTGAAGCCGTTGAGATGGAGGATCGGAAGCACCGCGCCATCGCGGGCCGGGTTCAGAAACTTGTTGGAATGCCAACTGGCGGCCAAAGGGCCGGTTTCCGCCTCGCCATCGCCGACGACGCAGGCAACGAGCAGGTCCGGATTGTCGAACGCGGCACCATAAGCGTGGAGCAGCGAATAGCCCAGTTCACCACCTTCGTGGATGGAGCCGGGTGTTTCAGGCGCTACGTGGCTAGGGATCCCATAGGGCCAGGAGAACTGGCGAAATAGCCGATGCAATCCGTTTCGACTGCGTTCAATGGCGGGATAACACTCCGTGTATGACCCTTCCAAATATGTTTGAGCCACCAGACCCGGGCCTCCGTGGCCAGGACCGGTAACAAACATCATATTCAGATCGTTCTCTTTGATGAGACGATTGAGGTGGACATAAAGAAAATTCAATCCGGGTGTCGTGCCCCAATGTCCCAGCAAACGCGATTTGATGTGCTCGACTTTAAGTGGGGTCTCCAGCAGCGGGTTGTCCGCCAGATAAATCTGTCCAACGGAGAGGTAATTCGCCGCGCGCCAGTAAGCGTCCATTTTCTCAAGCAGATCGGGAGATAAAGGATCGGGCATCTGGACCTCCGATGTGGTTGTATTGAGGCATGTCTGGACTTTCTCGGCCGGTTAACGGCGGGCGGGAGGCGGCGGTTCCTCCAAGGCGATTACCCTTTGGGTCGGCACCCTCGTTAAGATCGCATGGCGATTCGGCGGGGAGCCGGCCTGACGCGCGGCGGTCTTTTACATCCTGGTCCCGCCCGATCGGCTCATCGCGGGATGCCGCTCGGGGAAATTCGGATTGACGGGCACCGGTAACCCCATCACTTCACGTAGCGTCTTGCCGTCGTACTCTGTACGAAACAAGCCTCGACGCTGCAATTCCGGGATCACCAGCGTGACGAAATCGTTCAGGCTGCGTGGCATCACGGGCATCGTGACATTGAAACCATCGCATGCTTTGCTCGTATACCAGTCTTCCATTTGATCGGCCACCTGCGTCGCGTCGCCTTTGAAGATGACGTGGCCCATCGACGGCAACACCTTTTCATAGGTCTGCCTGATGCTGAGGTTGTCGCGCTCCGCCATCTCAGCGATCGCCTGCCGAAAGCTCGCGATGCCCGCCACTTCGGCTGACAAATCCGGCAGCTTGCCGTCAATCGGAAAGGGCGACAGGTCCATTTCGACAAGTTTCGACAGGTACGGAACGCCAAGCT
>JBEKGV010000071.1:0-9909 GCA_050012615.1 Acetobacteraceae bacterium
CCACTGGGCCCGGGTCATGCCATGAGCGCGGGCCCGCTTATCCGCGTCGACCCGCAGCAGGCGGCCGACATCGTTCAGCAGGAACAACAGGTCACGTTCGAAATCCGCCAATTGGGCGTTCCTCAGAGTCAGCTCATAATAAGCGACGTTATGATGACCTGGCTATTGCTTCTTCCATGCGCGGCGCGCGACGCCGCCGCGCGTGGCTGCTATAGCCGCGGACGCAACCCCGCGAGCAAGGTGCGGACCCGAGGGTTCACGCTCGCGGCGTTTGTGTCATCATGACAATGGTTGCTTGCCACCGCCTGGAGGGCCGCCTTGACCAGACAGCATAAGGGTTCCTTTCCGGCAATACGGGTCGCCGCGCGGATTTGATGGGCAGCCTTCAGACATGGATCGCGGTCGCGGCGGGCGGCGCGCTCGGCAGCATGGCCCGCTTCTGGATGACCGCCGTCGTGACGGCGTTGACCGGACCGCGGTTCCCCTATGCCACGCTGCTGATCAACGTGCTCGGGTCATTCGTGATCGGCGGGGTCGCGGGACTGACTCTGACACCGGCGCGGATGGCGATGCATCCGGACGCGCGGATCTTTCTGATGGTGGGAATCTGTGGCGGCTTCACCACATTCTCGGCGTTCAGCCTGCAGTTGCTGGAATTATTCCAGAACGGCGACGCGATCCCGGCCCTGCTATATGCGGCGGGGTCCGTCCTGCTGTGCCTGTTGTTCGTTTGGTTCGGGTGGTGGCTGGGCCGGCTGTAACCGGCTCAGCCCACTCCTTCCGCCGTTAGCCGACCCGGCCCCTCAGTCGACCCGGATCGAGGTGGCCTCAGGGCCCTTGGCGCCCTGCACCACGTCCATCCAGATAGTCTGCCCTTCCGCGAGTTGAGATACCCCGGCGCGCTGCAAAGCGGAGGCATGGACGAACACGTCCTTCCCACCCTCGATCGGCGCGACGAAGCCAAACCCCTTAGTGGAATTATACCACTTCACGGTCCCCTGCATTTCGACCGAAGGGCCGGTGGGCGGGCCCCGCCTGGGAGCACCAGCGGCCGCACCCATGCCCATTCCGCCAGGCGGCCCGCCAGCGCCGCGGGAGGGCGCACCGCGAGGCGTCGCCGTACTTTCGTCGACCGAAATGACTTCGGAGACCTGCCGCCCCTTCTGGCCCTGACCAATCCTGACGCGCAGGGATGCTCCAGGGCTGACGGCGGCGTGCCCAGCAGCGTTCAAAGTGTTGGCGTGCAGGAACGCGTCGCCGGACCCATCGGACAATGCTACGAACCCGAAACCCTTCTCCGGGTTGAACCATTTGACGGTCGCATCGTGCTCGGGTCCAAAGCCCGCCGAGGACGGCCAGGACTGGACGGGTCGCGGTAGATCCCCTGGAGGCGCGCGATCGAAGGCGAAATCGTCGTCGAAGCCGCGGCGCCGGGGCGGGCGTCCACGTCCGCGGTTGTTCATATTCAAGAGACCGTCGTCCTCATGACCATGGGCGTTTCACGCAATGGGCCTGACCATACAGGCACCAGCATCGCGGCATCTTACACCGGACCCGGGGTGGAAACAACAGTCACAATGCGCGAAACCAGGCGTCCCAGCGGTTAAGTGGGGGTCATAATTCGCCGACGCCGCCGGCCGGGCGTGTTCCGTGTCGTTACTGCCTGCCGGCGACGACCAACTCGATCGAGGAATCCTGCTTTCTCGTGTGAACATCTCAGCATGTCACGGGCACTCGTGCGTCGCGCCGGCTCCGCCGGGCACACGATGGTCGGCCACTCGTTACAAGGGGGGCGTTACAAGGCGTCCTTCATGTCATCCGCCACCGTTGCGTCCTCGGCGACATTCAGCGAGGGCGTGCCGCCGGTGGACACGCCAAGATCGCGCAACTTGCCGCCGATCGCGCGCGTCCGAGAGCGCGCCCGCTCGATGGTGCCGCTGAACGCGCCCGCCTGGCGCGAAAGGCGCTCCAAAACGTCATCCATTTTTAGCATTTCCACCCTCGTCACGCTCAGCAGATCGCGGATTTCGTCGGCCTTGTCCTCGAGCGCCAATGTAACGAAACCCAGGTGAATTGTTCGTAATAAAGCCGGAAACAGGGTTGGACCCATCACCAGCACCCGATGCTCCCGGCCGATCGCGTCGATCAGGCCAGGGATGCGGGCGATCTCGGCGTGCAGGGCGTCGGTTGGCAGGTACAGCACCGCGAATTCCACCGTCGAAGGCGGGAAAATGTATTTGGCCGCGATCTTGCGCGCCTCATCGCGCACCCGCCGCTCCAGGCCGCGCAACGCGGCGCGTTCCGCTTCGACGTCCCCTGCCTCGGACGCCGCGATCAGCCGTTCGTAGTCCTCGACAGGGAACTTCGCGTCGACCGGCAGCACGGGACGTCGAGCGCCCCGCATCGGCATGATGATGGCGAATTCGACCATCTCGTCGCGGTCCGGGCGGACCTTGTGGTTCGTGAGCCACGCATCCGGCGGAAGAATGTCGTCGAGCAGCGACCGCACCTGAGTCTCGGCCCACCCACCGCGAGTCTTGACGTTGCTGAACAGCCGCTTGATGTCGCCGATGCCGGCGGCGACGGTACTCACCTCGCCAATCGCTTTTTGCACGGCGGCGAACTGATCGATAACGCGGTTGAAGCTTTCCGACATCTGCTTTTCCACGGCGGCGTGCAGCTGTTCGTTCACCGTGTGACGGATGCCGGCCAGACTCGCGTCGTTGCTTTCCCGGAGTTCGCGCAAGCGGATTTCCAGCGCTGTGCGAATCTGTTCAATTCCGGTATCGAACGCGCCACGCGAGGCCGCCACGCCAACCGCCGCCTGCGTCGCCGCGTTGTGGATCGCGGCACGCGTGGCTTCCGCCTCGACCCGCGATCCGTGCAGCGCCTGCTCGGCGAGGGCGCGCACCGCAGCGATCGAACGGCTCTGCCGCGCCGCGACCGCGGCAGCGACAATCGCCGCGTAGGCGGCGAGGCCGGCGAGCAAAAGCGTGAGATCGGGCATGCGGCGATGGATTCCGATTCGGGACCCGCATTATCCCCCGGTTCGCTCTCAGTCCCTAGCACTCAGGGCTTCGCCCTGGGGCCCTGGCACTCAGGGCTTCGCCCCGGGGCCCTGGCACTCAGAAGCGTTGAAGCGCGACACGTCCCGCGTCATGGCCGGGCCTGACGGTGTAACGACCGTGATTCGCGCTGTCGCGATGGCGCGGCCGGCTCGGCTCCATATACACCTGCACATCGGATCAAAGCCGCGGATCTCACCTGGCCCAGAGTTGAGCGACGATGTCGAGACCGCGGATCGTTTCGTCGCCAGTCACTAAAATCAAACCCTGATGCATGGCCTGCGCAACCAGCAGCCGATCGAAGGGGTCCTCGTGCGGCCAGGCGAGATCACCGGCCGCCTCGGCCTCAACCGGCAAGATTGGCAGCTCGTGAAAGCCGTTGGCGGCGATCGCGGCGGAGGCAGAGCCACGGAAGGTAAGTTTACCACGGCGGCGTTTGATCGCGACCTCCCACAAAGACGCCGCGCTGACGAAAATGTTGTTGCGTTCGTCTTCGATCGCGCCCCGGGCGCTGGCGTTCAGCGCGGAACTCCGTTGGTCCCACCAAAGAAAAACATGGGTATCTAGCAGCAGGTTCACTCAGCATCGCCGGCGAACAATTTCTCGATCCCGGGATCAGGAGCGTCGAAGTCCGCCGCGATATGTTTGATCCGCATCGCGTTGGCCGGAGTGCGGCGCTGCCCGCGGGAGACGAGCGGCACGAGGCGGGCACAGGGAATGCCGTTCTTCGCGATCACGATCTCCTCGCCCGCGGCGGCTCGGTCCACGAGCGACGACAGCTTGGTTTTGGCGTCACAGAGACTGATGAACGCCGGCATGAATGGGCCCTTGACCAGGTTGACCAATACGTAGGGTCCGAGAGATTCCGCGGCAAGTCCGTCGCACCCGGCAATGGCCAGTCATCGCCCGCCATGGAACCGGCCCTCTGTCACCGTACAGTGCCGCCAGAGATCATCGGGTCAAGCCCCATGGGCACTAAATTAAGGGGCGCACCTCGCTTCATGCGTCATGGCCGGGCTTGGCCCGGCCATCAATCGCCGCACATGCCTCGCCAGATGGCCGGGTCAAGCCCCATAGGCGCTAACTTAGGGGCGAGCACCCCAATCCGCGCGTCATGGCCGGGCTTGACCCGGTCATCAATCGCCGCACCTGCCTCGACAGATGGCCGGGTCAAGCCCGGCCATGACGACAAAAGTGGATGCCGCGACCCTAAGTTAGCGCCCATGGGGTCAGGCCCGGCCATGACGGTGTAACAACCATGACTCGCTTTCGTGATAGTGAGTACTAGCATGTTGCACTGCGATATCTCAACCGGGACGATATGCGCGTATCTGGGTTCATCTGCGGCTCGATACTTCTTCTTGACCTGACTTGTGATCGTGAAGTGGCGGTGAAAGCAAAGGGAACCGCGAATGCACAAACATACACGCAGATAGTATCAAATATATAACGTGGCGATGATCGTCGAATCACAGGAAATTCGCGAACTGGATGCCGGGCGCCTGGGACGGCGAACGGACGACCGATTGGAACCCATGGACAGAAACCGTGATAAGTTGCGTATTGGCCCGGAACACGGCGAGAGTTCAGGTGCAGCGGAGCAGGGAACAGCGATCGCATGAGCAATCAGATGCGCGGCCTGGACTTCGACCTCGGCGAAGTCGCGGACATGTTGCGCGACCAGGTGGAAAGCTTCGCCGCCGATGAAATCGCCCCCCGCGCCGCCGCGATCGACGCCGCCAACGATTTTCCGGCCGATCTATGGCCGAAACTCGGGGCGGTGGGCCTGCTCGGGGTCACAGTCGACCCGGAATATGGCGGCGCCGGCATGGGTTACCTGGAACATGTCGTGGCGATGGAGGAAGTCAGCCGGGCCTCGGCTTCTGTCGGACTGTCGTACGGCGCCCACTCCAACCTCTGCGTCAACCAGATTTTCCGAAACGGAACCGTGGACCAAAAGCGCCGCTATCTGCCGAAACTGATTTCCGGGGAGCATGTGGGCGCGCTGGCCATGTCGGAGCCGGGAGCGGGGTCCGACGTCGTATCCATGCGCCTGCGGGCCGATCGGCGCGGCGACCGATACGTGCTGAACGGCACGAAAATGTGGATCACCAATGGGCCAAATGCCGACGTACTGGTCATTTACGCCAGGACCGACCCGGATGCCGGACCGCGAGGGATCACCGCGTTCCTGGTGGAGAAGGGGTTTAAAGGTTTCTCCCCCTCGCCGAAACTCGACAAGCTCGGCATGCGCGGGTCGAACACCTCCGAACTGGTGTTCCAGGACTGCGAGGTGCCCGAGGAAAACGTGCTCGGAAGCGTCGGCCGCGGCGTGAACGTGCTGATGAGCGGGCTGGATTACGAACGCGCCGTACTCGCGGCCGGTCCTCTGGGCATCATGCGCGCCTGCATGGACGTCGTGCTGCCGTACGTGCACGAGCGCGAACAGTTCGGTCAGCCGATCGGCGAGTTTCAGCTCATGCAGGGCAAGCTCGCGGACATGTATACGACGATGAACGCGGCACGGGCCTATGTTTACGCGGTCGCCAAAGCCTGCGACCGAGGCCGGACGACGCGCAAGGACGCCGCCGGCGCGATTCTTTACGCCGCCGAAAAGGCCACATGGATGGCGTTGGAGGCGATCCAGGCGCTCGGCGGCAACGGCTATATCAACGACTATCCGACGGGCCGGCTGCTGCGCGACGCCAAGCTGTATGAAATCGGTGCCGGAACGAGCGAAATCCGCCGCATGCTAATTGGCCGCGAATTGTTCGCCGAGACCGCCTGAGGAGCCGGCATGCCCGTCATCGAAAGCGTCGTCGATCGGCGCGCACCCGGATTTCAGGCCAACGCGGAGGCGATGGAAGCCCTGGTCGCCGATCTGCGCCGCCTGTCCGAGGCAGTCGTACTGGGCGGCGGCAAAGCGTCGCGCGACCGCCATGTCTCGCGCGGCAAATTGCTGCCGCGCGACCGCATTCAGAAACTACTGGACCCTGGCTCGCCATTTCTTGAAATCGGCCAGCTCGCCGCGCACGGGATGTATGGCGGCGAAGTGCCGTCGGCGGGAATCATCACCGGCATCGGCCGCGTGTCCGGCCGTGAGTGCATGATCGTCGTCAACGACGCCACGGTGAAGGGCGGAACGTATTATCCCCTGACGGTGAAGAAACATCTGCGCGCGCAGGAAATCGCGGCGCAAAACCGCTTGCCGTGTTTGTATCTGGTCGACTCGGGCGGAGCCAACCTGCCCAATCAGGACGAGGTGTTTCCGGATCGCGATCATTTCGGCCGCATCTTCTTCAATCAGGCCAACATGTCGGCTACGGGCATAGCCCAGATCGCTGTCGTGATGGGCTCCTGCACCGCTGGTGGTGCTTACGTGCCGGCGATGTCCGACGAAGCGGTGATCGTGCGCGGCCAGGGTACGATTTTTCTCGCCGGTCCACCTTTGGTCAAAGCCGCCACCGGCGAGATCGTTTCGGCGGAGGATCTTGGTGGCGCCGACGTGCATTGCCGCGTCTCCGGCGTCGCCGATCACTACGCCGAGAATGATGCTCATGCGCTTGGCATCGCGCGCGGGATCGTGTCCCATCTCAACACGGTAAAGACATCGTCGCTGGCGACCCGCGAACCGGTGCCGCCGCGTTATGACGCACGGGAATTGTACGGCATCGTCGAAGCCGATCGCCGCCGGCCTTTCGAGGTGAGGGAAATCATCGCTCGCATCGTCGATGACAGCGAGTTCGACGAATTCAAACGGCTTTACGGCGCGACGCTGGTCACGGGTTTCGCCCATATCTGGGGAACGCCGGTCGGGATCGTCGCCAACAATGGCATCCTGTTCAGCGAAAGCGCGCAGAAAGGCGCACATTTCATCGAGCTTTGCGCACAGCGGGGCATTCCTCTGGTGTTTTTGCAGAATATCACCGGCTTCATGGTGGGCCGGAAATACGAGGCGGGGGGCATCGCCAAAGATGGTGCGAAGATGGTGACGGCGGTCGCCACCGCCGCCGTGCCGAAATTCACCGTGATCATCGGCGGATCGTTCGGGGCGGGGAACTACGGCATGTGCGGCCGGGCCTACGCGCCGCGGTTCCTTTGGATGTGGCCGAACGCGCGGATCAGCGTCATGGGCGGCGAACAGGCCGCCAGTGTATTGGCGACCGTTCGGCGCGACAACATGGAAGCACGTGGTCAGACCTGGCCCGCGGCGGACGAGGAATCGTTCAAAGCACCGATCCGGGAACAATACGAAATTCAGGGGCATCCCTACTACGCGACGGCCCGGTTGTGGGATGACGGGATCATCGATCCTGTCGATACACGGCGCGTGCTGGGTTTGAGTCTGTCCGCGAGCCTGAACGCGCCGATCGAACCCACAAGGTTCGGTTTGTTCCGGATGTGAATCACCCCGGCCGTCATGGCCCGGCTCGTCCGGGCCACCTATCGCGGCACTCGGCTGAGTCAGGTGGCCCGGACCAGCTCGGCCATGACATTGACGCTTTGAGGTTCTTATGTTCCGCAAGATCCTGATCGCCAATCGCGGCGAGATCGCGTGCCGGATTATCGCGAGCGCGCGCCGTTTCGGGATCGCGACCGTCGCCATTTACTCCGAGCCGGATGCGACGGCCCGGCATGTGGCGCTCGCCGATGAGGCGTGGCCAATCGGCCCCGCGCCGGCCCGGGAAAGCTATCTCATGGGCCAACGAATTGTCGACGTCGCGCTGCGATCGGGCGCGGAGGCGATCCATCCCGGTTACGGTTTTTTGTCGGAAAATGCCGACTTCGCTGAAGCCTGCGCCGCCGCGGGCGTTGTGTTCGTTGGACCGCCGGTCGGGGCGATTCGGGCGATGGGCTCGAAATCCGCCGCCAAGACACTCATGGAGAAAGCCGGTGTACCGTTGGTGCCGGGTTACCATGGTGAGGCCCAGGATTTTTCCACATTGGCGGTAGCGGCGGAGCGGATTGGCTATCCCGTGCTCATCAAAGCTTCCGCCGGTGGCGGCGGCAAAGGCATGCGGGTCGTCGAACGCGCGGGCGATATGGCTGACGCGGTCCTGAGCGCCAGGCGTGAAGCGTTGGCTTCGTTCGGCGATGACAAGGTGCTGGTGGAGCGGTACCTGACGCAGCCTCGCCACATCGAAATTCAGGTGTTCGCCGACAGGCATGGCAATGCGGTGTCAATGTTCGAACGCGATTGCTCGATCCAGCGCCGGCATCAGAAAGTGATGGAGGAAGCACCCGCGCCCGGGATGGATCCGGAGCGGCGGCGACGAATGAGTGAGGCGGCGCTGGCAGCCGCTCGGGCGGTGGGTTACGTCGGGGCCGGAACCGTGGAGTTCATTGTCGAGCGGGGCGAATTCTGGTTCATGGAGATGAATACCCGTTTGCAGGTGGAACATCCCGTAACGGAAATGATCACGGGGCTCGATCTCGTGGAATGGCAGCTGCGGATCGCCGCCGGCGAACGATTGCCTCTGGCGCAGGACGAAATCTCGATCCGCGGTCATGCGATCGAGGCAAGGATTTATGCCGAGGACCCGGACCGGGATTTTCTCCCGTCGATCGGTACCCTCGTGCATTTGCGGCAACCCGATGAGACGGCGGAGATCCGGGTTGATACCGGAGTTCGCGAGGGCGACTCGATCACTCCGTATTACGATCCGATGATCGCCAAGCTGATCGTTTGGGAAACGGATCGCGAGACGGCGGTTCGGCGGTTGGAAACCGCGTTGGCGGCGTATGAGGTCGTGGGGGTAGCGACCAATCTTGGCTTATTGCGTGCGATCGCCGAAAGTCCCGCGTTTCTGGCGGCGGACCTCGATACCGGATTCATTGGCCGGCATATCCATGGCAAGGCCGTGGAGCAGGCGCCGGATCCCGTCGCGTTGGCCGCCGCCGCGCTGGCGCTGTTGGATGATCGGCGCGTCCCGGCTTCCGCCGATCCGTGGGACGTCACGGATTCATTCCGCCTGAATGGCGACGGGGAACAGGAGATTGTTCTGCGCGTGAGCGGTGTTGAGATAATGGCTCACGCCGTCCGGTTGGGCGAAAAGGTCTACCGGCTGCGGTTCGACGACCAGACAATGGTCGTGCGCGCTGTTGCCAATGGCATCAGCATTGACGGCGTCATCCACCGCGCCCGTGTTGTGCGGTGCGGCGACGAACTGACCGTGATCCAGGATGGCCGCGATCACTTGTTTGTTCTGGTCGATCCGTTGCTTCCGCCCGGTGCGCTGGCGGCCGGAGATGATCGGGTTGTCGCGCCAATCCCGGCTCGCGTCACGCATGTTTTGGTGCAAGCGGGAGACAGCGTGAGCAAAGGCGCGGCGCTGATCGTGCTGGAGGCAATGAAAATGGAGATCACTCTGACCGCACCGCGCGACGGGACGATCGAGACGATCCGTTATTCTGTTGGCGACATGGTCGAGGAAGGATCGGAACTGATCCATTTCGCGGCGGCTGATGCGGTCTGATCAGCCACTGATGACCGCGCGTTTCGGTTTTACGTCAAGCCTTCCAATTTTAGAGGCGCGTGTTGTGGGAGGTCGCCGGGCCAAACTCGTTACAGTGAATTGAACTTTGATGTGGGTCGGGCAACCCGAGTAAACTTTTGGCTACACGCTGTACAAACGCACAAAGCATTTTTCACCACAAAGCCACGAAGGGCACGAAGAAAAGCGGTGAAATTAATTAATACCAGCCGGCCGAAAGATTGACGTACGGCCTTCCAAATCCGTCATGGCCCGGCTTGTCCGGGCCACCTGTACCAGCACTGTGCCGCGACAGGTGGCCCGGACAAGCCCGGCCATGACGATAAAGGTAAGAGTCAATCAATTCGCTG
>JBEKGV010000072.1:0-9834 GCA_050012615.1 Acetobacteraceae bacterium
GACCCACCGCCCCGATGCTGCCGCGGCAACGCCAGCCCCACCCGCCCGGCCAACGCCCGGGCTTTCTCGTACAGCGCCACGATCGCGGGACTTTCGACATAAGGCGGCCGGTTCATCCCGCCCTCGACAATCACCGAGCAACCCGCGACACGCGCCTCCAACCCCAGAATGCGCGCCGTCATCATCTCGCCGTCACGATGCGAGTTGACGCGCAGATCGATGTCACACCCCGCCTCGGCGGCGACCACGTTGGCGCGCGTGCCGCCCCACACCGGCGCGGTATTGATCGTGATCCCGTCGTCCGGCTCAACCATCTTATGCAACGCCAGAATCTGATGCGCGAGCTCAACGGTCGCCGACGCGCCGTCGAGAAACGCCGTCCCCGCATGCGACGCTTTCCCCTCCACTCGCAGCGTGAACCGGCCGATGCCCTTGCGCGAGGTCACGCAGGCGCCGCCCTTGCCCGCCGGCTCGGGGATCAGCACGGCGGCGGAATGGGCGGCCTCGCGTTCGATCAGCGCGCGGCTGGTGGGACTGCCGACTTCCTCGTCCGGGGTCAGCAGCAGAGTGATCGGATGCCGCGTGGCGATGCGGTCGCGCAGGATCGCGCGGACGGCGTGGAAGGCGAGGAAACTGCCGGCCTTCATGTCGAAGATGCCCGGCCCGTGCGCCTTCTCGCCGTTCACCTGGAACGGCATCTTCGCCAATGTTCCGTGCGCCCAGACGGTGTCGAGATGTCCCGCGACCAGGATCGGTTTGACCTCGCGGCGTTTCTCGGGCCCAGGCGTGCGGGCGATCAGGCTGTCGCCGTATCCGGCCTTACCGGGCACCCTGGTCAGCATCGCTCCCACCGCAGCCAAATCGCGTTCCGCGACGTCCATCAGCCGATTGACAGCGCCGGCGTCCGTGCTGGGAGTTTCGAGGCGAACCCAGGTGGCCAATTCGGCCAGCAGGTCCTCTGCTTCGGTCATGATTCTGTGCCGTCCGTGTGAAAGAGGACGTAGAGTGGACGACGCCGGGCTTTCAGCAAAGTGCATCGCCAGACGTCGACCTAACGGAATACACATTGACTCTTCGCCCTGCCACGGCCATATGCACCTTCATGAGAGGCATATCCCCATCACGTGGCGTTTCGGAGGCCGTGCTTTACCCGGTTCGGCAAGGGTTCTCGCTCGACGTGGTCGACCGGGCGCTGGGCTCCGGCAAAATCTCCCTGGCGGAACTCGACCGCCTCGTGATCCCCCGCAAAACCCTGGCCCACCGCCGCACCCTCGGTTCGCTGACATCCGACCAGTCCGATCGCCTCAGCCGCGTGTTGCGCATCATTGACGAGGCAGAGACAACATTCGGCGATCCAGCCAAAGCGCGCGCATGGCTACGCCGCTCAACGCCGTTACTGGATGGCGAAGCCCCGCTCGACCGGCTCGACACCGATTTCGGCACGCGCCAGGTTGAGGAATTGCTCGGCCGCATCACGCACGGCCTGGCCGTCTGATGGATGTGTGGCGGCTTTGCCGCCGCCCCTACGCTGATTTGTCAGGCGACGGCGCCCGGATCTTTGGCGGCCGCTGGAACAGTCCCGGAAGGCCTGTGGTCTATTTCTCGGAACACCCCGCGTTGGCCGCCCTGGAAGTCCGCGTGCATCTTGATCTGCCATTTGAACTGCTGCCCGACGATTTCGTCTTGATGCAGGTCTCGCTGCCGAATCGCCTGATTTCCGGCCTCGGCGAAACCGTATTGGCCGAGCGAACCGTTGCTGCCGGTGACGCATGGGTCGCCGAACGGCGGTCGGCGGCGTTGCGTGTGCCGTCCGTACTCATCCCAAACGCCTGGAACATACTGCTCAATCCGCATCATCCGAACGCCGGGCAGGTACGAATCGTCGGGCTCGAACCGTTCGATTTCGATCCTCGCCTGTGGCAGCCTCTGGGGGGCGAAGGTTGATCCGATGGTTGATCCCCCATGGTTGATCCCCCATGGTTGATCCCCCATGGTTGATCCCCCACGGTTGATCCAGGGTCCGCCACGCGCCAGATAGACGCAGCGGCAACCATGGAACGAGAAATGAGCAACGGCCTGTTCTTCGAGGACCTCTCGGTCGGCCAAACGGCGAGCCTCGCCAAAACCATCACCGAGGCCGACATCCTGCTTTACGCCGCCGTCAGCATGGATACCAACCCGATGCATCTCGACGCCGAATTCGCGGGTAAAGCCCAGTTCGGGGAGCGTATCGCGCATGGGATGCTCGCGGCCGGCCTGATCTCCGCCGTACTGGGCACCCGCCTTCCTGGGCCGGGCGCGATCTACATGCGCCAGAGTTTGCGTTTCGCGGCACCGGTGAAGATCGGTCAGACAGTCAAGGCGACGGTCGAGATCGCCTCGCTCAATCCGGAAAAGAAACGTGCCACCTTGCGCACGATTTGCACCGTGGGCGATGAACTGGTGATCGAAGGGGAGGCCTATGTTCAGGTCCCGTCGCGCGCCTGATGCGGATATTCCACGACTGGCGAGGTCTGCCCGACGATGCGCGAGGCGTCACCCTCGCTCTTGGCAACTTCGACGGCGTGCATCTTGGCCACGCGGCGGTGCTCCGGGCAGCCCATGCGGCACGGCCTGACGCACCTCTGGGCGTGCTGACGTTTGAGCCGCACCCTCGCGAAGTCTTCCGTCCCGACGACCCGCCGTTTCGTCTCACCCTGTCAGCCGAGCGAGCCGACGCATTGGCCGCCCTCGGTTGCACCCTGCTCTTCGAACTATCCTTCAACCACGTCTTCAGCCTGATGATGGCGGAAACTTTCGTAGCCGAGGTGCTGCATCATGGCCTGGGTGCGCGCCATTTGACCACCGGCGTGGATTTCGCTTTTGGCCACCGGCGCGGCGGCGACGCGGAGTTTCTGGCCGCGCGGGCCGAGGCACTCGGCATGGGTGTGACCCAGGTGCCCGCGTTGACGGATGCGGGAGGGCCGCTGTCTTCGACCCGGATCCGCCGCGCGCTGCAAGACGGCTACCCCGAGCGCGCGACCGCCGAACTCGGCCGGCCATGGGCGATCCGCGGCGAGGTAGCGCATGGCGACAAACGCGGACGGACCATCGGATTTCCGACGGCGAACGTGGCACTCGGCCGGCACCTTGAACCGGCGCGCGGCGTTTATGCCGTGACGATCCGTCTCGCCAACGGTACGGTCTATGACGGTGTTGCCAATATCGGCCGCCGGCCGACTGTGAACGCGGGTCCCGAAAGCCGGTTGGAGGTTAATCTGTTCGATTTCTCCGGCGATATTTACGGAACTGAGATCACTGTCGCACTGATCGCCTATATAAGGCCGGAGATCAGGTTCTCCGGACTGGACGCGCTGACGGCGCAGATCGCGGCCGACGCGGCGGAAGCTCGCCGGCTGTTGATGCTGAAACGATGATGTCATGGTCGTCCGCGTTGACGTCACGGTTGTTTCCGGCCGCATCCCGCCACGAACCCTCAACTCGTCCCGCGCGTCATCACCGGGCCGACCCCCCACGTCATCACCGGGCTTGACCCGGTGATCTCTCGCGGCACTGTCCGGTGAGGGAGGAAAGGCCCGTGGCACGGCCATGACGTGTACCGCCCAGAGAATCCATAATCCGGAGCTGCATCCTTGAAAGTCGGAATCGTTTCGGACCTCCATTGCAATCTTCAGGGCCTGGACCTCGCGCTGCAAGCAATGGGCGATGTCGATGAACTGCTATGTCTGGGCGACAGCATCTTCGAATACCAATTTTCCAACGACGTCGTCTCGCGTCTGAAACAGCGCAACGCCCACATCATCCAGGGAAATCACGAGGAAGTCTTCATGTCCCCCGCCGGTGTTAGAGCCCGCGAGCGAGGCGGTATCGACCCCGGGTTACTAGGGTTTCTGGCATCGCAACCTTACCGGAAGTATCTGGAACTGGGGTCGAAACGACTTCTGCTGGTGCATTCCACGCCGTGGGAGCCTCGAGGAGAATACGTGCATCCGCACAGCGCGAAGCTGAACCTGTTCGCCGAGGCCGATGCGGATATCGTGCTTTATGGACACACGCATTGCCAGGTCGTGAAGCGCGTCGGCAATGTGTTGGTGATCAACCCCGGATCGGCGGGCGATGCGCGTGACAACCGCAACGACCGGCAACTGAGCTGCGCCATCCTGGACACGGTGTCGGAGGAGGTTCGGGTGATCGACTATCCTGATCCGCGGTTCGGAGGCGGGTGAGGGGCCCTAAAGCCCCATCATGATAACGCAGGTGCACCCTTTCCGCGTCGTCTCCTGAGGATGCTTTATCATTGCCGGAGAAAAATAAAAATCCCCTGGCCCCAGCTCATGTCCATCGATCGTAAGATCGCCCGAGACCACGAAGAGTTCCTCGTCACTGTCGTGCACATGCGCGGGGTTCACCGCTCCAGGCTCGGCCATCAGCAAAACCATCTGCCGTCTAAGTGCCGCATCGCGATGCAAGATCTTGATCCGGATGCCTGGCCCAACCGGCACCCAATCCCCGTCCGCCGCGCGCAGCACGCGGCTCGTCTTCTCTCCACCGTCAAGCCGCGCCTCGATCCTCGCGAGTAAATCGTCCGACGGAGCGATCGGCGCCAGCAACCCGGCGATCGGCGCCAAAGCCTGCTCCCATGCATCGGCCTCGCGCCCGAACGCCGGGTCAGACGCGAGCCGCCGCACCGCCGCCTCATGTTCCTGTGCGGTGAGTGCGCCCGCCGCCCACAGAGCGGCATCGATGTCGTCGTCGGGTTTGCTCATGAGATGCACTTTCTAAGATCCGCCAGGCCACGAAACAAGAATGACTTCATTGTCCCGAGCGGCCGATCGAACCGATGCGCCAGTTCCTCGTGAGTATAGCCGTGCAGATAGGCCAGCAGCACGAACCGCCGCCGCTCCGGATCGAGCCGGTCAAGACAATGCATCAGCCGGGCCTTGCCGATCGGGTCCTGCTCGGGAAGATCGGCGGCGAGTTCTGGAAGATCCGCGTCCGCATCGTCGAACGATTTGTGCGTACTCTCGCGGCGGCGCAACTCACTCAACGCGACACGCCGCGTCACCACGGTCATCCACGCAAGCGCCGCGCCCTTGTCGGGATCGAACGATTTCGCGTGCTCCCAGATGCGCGTGAAGCCTTCCTGGAACGCATCCTCGGCGCGCGCACGGTCGCGAAGTAACGACACGCAGATCGCGAACAATCGCGATGACGTCGCGGAATACAGATCGCGAAACGCGGCGCGGTCGCCCGCGCCAACACGTATCAGCAGCGTTTCGTTCGAGATCGCCTCGCCCGACAACATCCCCTCCGCCGCCACGAAACCGAATGGGGAGCGATCATAGGCAGGCCCAGTCGCGACGTCGAGGCGCCCGCCAGAAGTGGGCAAGGAGCAGGCAAATGCGGCGCCGTCCAAATTCATCTCCATTTCCGATCGGTTTCGCGAAACCTGGCGCGCGAACCGACCAACCTCGGCGCGAGGCACGGTGTGGTTACGCGCTTGACGGCGAAACGGATGCAGGATCCCGGAATGATCCGGCGTCAAATGGCATTTCCAGGGGCGAACCTTGTCAGCCCAGGTTCGCTTACCAAATCGTCGTCACTCCGTATTTTTCAAACACCGCGTCATCGCTGATCACGGTCAAGGCCCGCTCCAATGCCGTGGCGACCAAGATGCGGTCCATGGGATCTTTGTGATGCATCGGCAATGCGTTGGCTCGTTCGCAGTCGTCCCAACTCAAAGGCATCACGCGGTAACCGGCCTCGCGTAGCCATTCCGACAGGCTGCCGTTAAATCCGGGCGGCGCTGGCCGAGCCAATTTCCCCAATGCGACCTTTCGTGAGATTTCCCAGACCGTCATGGGAGAGACGAAGACGTCTCCGTGCATCATCGCCTGCCGTCCCGGATCGGTCATGGTCTGTCCGCCGTAGCCGTGAAAGACGATCAGGGCGCAGGCGTCAGCGAGGAAATTCAACCAGGCCAGCCCTCGTCGCGCGCCTCGTCGTCAGTCATTGGCGCGAATACGGACCTGTCGTACGCTCCACGCCACCGCCAATCGCCCGGCGTGCGTATCGCTTCCTTCGGGGCGCCCACGATGCGCGCGACGGGTCGGCCGTGGCGGGTAATGGTGATTTCGGCGCCTTCTTCCGCCTCGGAGATCAGAGCCGACAGATGCGCTTTCGCCTGAGCCAATGTGATCGACTTGTTCATGACCAAAATTTTGGTCATTTTCGGTTGAATGTCAAGCCGGTTGAAATCGGATCGCTCGTTTGCCGGGACAGACGCCCGGCCAGGCGGCGAAACGCTACACCAGGTTGTTGCGCAGTCCGGCGGCGAACCGGTAATGTGAGGCCATGACCATTCGTTTTCATGACAGGCATGAGTGGATCGACTTCCTGAAGGCCAGCGAAGTGGCGCGGCGGATTTTGGCCGACCCGTCCTCGATCGCCGACGCCCAGAGTTTCGTCGCGAGACGAATGGCGCCGGACCCACACCAGCGTGATTACGCCTTGATGTGGCGGGAACTGCTGTCGCGGCCTCCAGCCGAGATCGCCGCGGCATTGACCGAGGACAGCCCGCGAGGCCGATTGCTGCGGGAAACCGCGCCAGTGTTCGGCGAAGGGCTGACCTCGCGAGAAGTCGCTGACTTGATCGCATACCCCCATGTTGCGGCGCCCTGACATAGACCACATCCTGCGCGCCGCCGCGTCGCTGTCCGGACACAGCCGGTTCGTGATGGTCGGCACCGGCGCGGTGATCGCCACGGCAAAGCACATTCCAGTCGCCATGATGATGACCGAGGAGATCGACATCTATGTTGAGGACACGCCTGATCCTGACTGGATCTCCAACCTGATCGACGCTTCGATCGGGAGGTATTCGCAGTTCCACCGGACCTTCGGCTACTACGGCGACGGAGTCAGCGAGCGGACGGCGGTCATGCCGCTGGACTGGCGCCAGCGCGCGACGGAATACACGACGCAAGACGGTCTTGCGACGGCTGTTTGTCCCAGCGCGGAGGATATCGCCATCGCCAAGCTCTGCGCGTGGCGCGACAAGGACCAGGTGTGGCTGCGGGAGGCGTTTCGGGCTGGTGTCGCGAAAACGTCGGCGGCCGAGAAATTGCTGGGCGGCGAACTACCGGAAACGGCACCGCCGAAGGACGAGTTATTGCGCCGGATGAGCCTTCTGTCCGCGAATGGACCATCGCCATAGCGGAGCGGTGAATTCGCCGCGGCGAAAGATTCCGCCTCTATTCAGATATCGCCACAATTGAAACCTGACGACCAATCCTACCGCGCCAACGGCCGGTACTTGATCCGGTGCGGCTCCGTCGCGTCCGCTCCCAATCGCCGGCGCTTGTCGGCTTCATAGGCCTGGAAGTTGCCCTCGAACCATTCCACGTGGCTGTCGCCCTCGAACGCCAAAATGTGGGTCGCGAGCCGGTCCAGGAACCAGCGATCATGGCTGATGATCACCACGCATCCGGCGAATTCGGTCAGCGCCTCCTCCAATGCGCGCAGCGTATCGACGTCCAGGTCGTTGGTTGGTTCGTCCAGCAGAATGACGTTGTGTTCCTGCTTCAACATCTTCGCCAGATGCACCCGATTGCGCTCGCCGCCCGACAGGATGCCGACCTTCTTCTGCTGATCGGAGCCCTTGAAGTTGAACGCCGCGACGTACGCCCGCGACTGGATCGCGCGTTTGCCAAGATAAATGACCTCATCGCCGCCCGAGATTTCCTGCCACACCGTCCGGTCGGCGTTCAGGCTGTCACGCGACTGATCAACATATCCGAGTCGCACTGTCTCGCCTACCTGTAACGTTCCCGCATCAGGCTGTTCCTGGCCAGTGATCATTCGGAACAGAGTCGTTTTGCCGGCGCCGTTCGGACCGATAACGCCGACGATACCGCCCGGCGGCAGTTTGAAGTTCAAATCGTCGATCAGCAGATTGTTGCCATAGCCTTTGCGCAACTCCTCAGCCTCAATCACGATATTTCCCAGACGAGGCCCAGGGGGAATGACGATGTCGGCGACACTGCCAGCTTGCTCGAGCGATTTCTGCTGTAATTCCTCGTACCGTTGGATACGAGCGCGGTTCTTGGTCTGACGCGCGCGCGGTGACGATTGGATCCATTCTTGCTCGGCGGACAAAGCGCGCTGCCGTGCGCTCTCCTCTTTTTCCTCCTGGCGCAGACGTTTCAGTTTCTGCTCCAGCCAGGTGGAGTAATTGCCCTCGAACGGATAACCGCGGCCGCGCTCGATCTCCAGGATCCAGTTGGTCACGTTGTCGAGGAAGTACCGGTCATGCGTCACGACCATCACTGTGCCCGCGTAGTCGTGCAGCGTCTTCTCGAGCCACGCGACGCTTTCGGCGTCCAGATGGTTGGTCGGCTCGTCCAGCAGCAGCAGGTCGGGCTTTTCCAGCAGCAGCTTGCAGAGCGCGACGCGCCGCCGCTCCCCGCCCGATAGAGTGATGACCTTGGCATCCGCCGGCGGGCAGCGCAGAGCGTCCAACGCGATGTCGACCCGCCGGTCGAGTTCCCACCCGTCCTGACTATCGATTTTTTCCTGCAGGTCGCCTTGTTCGACCAGCAGTTCGTTCATCTCGTCATCGCTCATCGGTTCGGCGAATTTGTTCGAAATCTCATTGAATCGGTTGAGCGCGGCTTTCAACTCCGTGAAGGCCTCCTCGACATTTTCCCCGACCGTCTTGTCCGGATCGAGCCTCGGTTCCTGCGCGAGGTAGCCCACGGTGGCACCAGGAGCGGCCCAGGCCTCGCCGCCGAACTCGGTTTCGATGCCGGCCATGATTTTCATCAGGGTCGATTTGCCGGCGCCGTTGACGCCCAACACGCCGATTTTCACGCCGGGAAGGAAGGACAGGGTAATGCCTTTGAATACCTCCCGGCCGCCCGGGAAGGCCTTCGTGAGGTCTTTCATCACATAGACATATTGGTAGCTGGCCATCAAAAACCGCCTTCCGGGTCACAGATCATTGGAACGGATGGAGAGAGGGGGGATTGGGGAGGATATAGGGTCGGACGGTGCTTCTGCTCAAGGGACATAACTCTTCCCCGGGTTGGCACGGGCAACCTTTCAGCGGCCTGGCGGTTGTATCGGGTGGACCGCCAGGAGGGATCTCCCAATGGACCCCGTCGCTCCGACCCGCCGAACAATCCTCGGAACCGTCGCCGCCTTGGGCACTTTGCCGTTCTCGCTGGTGGTGCCGCCCGAGGCAATGCCTCCCACGGCCATGGATTTGACGATCAACGGCCAGCGGTTGACCCTGCCGTTGCACCCCAGCACCACGCTGCTCGACGCGTTGCGTGAGCAGACAGCGTTCACCGGGACCAAGAAGGGCTGCGACCATGGATCCTGTGGCGCGTGCACCGTTCATATCGACGGCCAGCGGGTGCTGGCATGTCTGACATTGGCGATGCGCTGCGAAGACAAGGCCATCCGGACCATCGAGGGGCTCGCGGACGGCGATACTCTCCGCCCGGTGCAGGCGGCGTTTCTGGAGCACGACGGTCTGCAGTGCGGGTACTGCACCCCCGGCCAGATCATGTCCGCCGTCGTGCTGATCGAGGAGGGCCACACCGGCTCGGACGAAGAAATCCGCGAGTGGATGAGCGGCAATATCTGCCGCTGCGGTGCCTATCCCAACATTGTCGCTGCCGTGCGGGACGCCGCCTCCAGCAGGAAGGGCTGATTCCCATGCAGACCTTCGCGTTGATCCAGCCAAAAGGCGCGGTCGCGGGGTGACGCGACGGCGACGCTTTCATCGCCGGCGGAACCGACCTGATCCAGCTGATGCGGAATGACGTC
>JBEKGV010000073.1:0-9830 GCA_050012615.1 Acetobacteraceae bacterium
GTCCTGGCTGGACAGGCTACAGTTGAGGCTCGCGAACGGACCAGTCGAAACACCACCGCGGCGGGTGAAGAATCCGTGCGGCAGGGGAAATCGATCGACCTGGATTGCCTCGGGGGTGATCTGACTGGATCGCACGTTCTCGCGGGTCATCGGCGGAGGCGATGCGTGCGCGGTGTTATAGCGCGGGAGGATCGGCTCGGCGGAGCTAACTTCATGATGAAATCGTTACCATTGATCGGGCAGGAGGAAGCCATCTCGGGTGAGGTAGCAATCGTGGGCGTAAACGCCAAGAACCCGTCCAACTGGAAGCCACGTAATCGCCGCAAAACGCCGGTCGCGCCGTCGATCGCTTTGGGGCCGTCATGGGGCACTATTTTCAGGCGGTTGTGAGACGCGGATCATATTTGTGAGGGGTATTTCCTATCAGCATCGTTCCTCGTTGGGGAAGAGAGGCAATCATGTTTTCGATTCGATCGCACAGGCGTGGAGGGCGCTGCCGCGGGTCTGATTTGACCGACTCCCTGAAACCCGCGACCACATCAGAGGTAGCCGATGCGTTAACCCGAGCTGTCCTCTGTGACGGCAAGCGGCTTGTGCATGACGCCGACCTGATTATCGGCAGAGTGACCGCGGCGGGGCTGGTGGAGCACCTGCGGGATGCCGGGTTCATGATCGTGAAGACGCGGGGTGGGGCACTGCCCGGTGCATCGGGGATGGCCGTGCCTTTGGCATGATCGAGCATGGACCTTTCCGCGTGAGGGCCATGCCAGGGGACCGTGCCCGGCAGCGTGCGAGCGGCGTTGGACCGGATCCAGAATGGGTGCCTTTTCACGCTTCCGAAAGGCGATGCCGAGCGCCGGCGGGATCGCGAATGGACCCGTCCTCCTCCAGATACTGAGGGCCGATCGGGACTTTGCCGTATCCACCCGGAATATCCAGCACATAGGTCGGCCACGCCAATCCGGTCACCCGGCCGCGCAACGCAGCCAGCAGGCGCTGTCCCTCGGCGATCGGAACGTGGAAGCGTGTGGTTCCTGGAGCGGGATCGAGTTGATGCAGGTAATAAGGCTTTATTCCCGTGGCGATCATCGTGCGGAACAGTGCCTCCAACGCGACCGGGCTGTCGTTCACGCCCCGCAGCAAAACGGACTGGCCAAGTAATGGAATTCCGGCGCGCCGCAACCGTGTCAGGGCCGCTATACCCTCGGGCGTGAACTCCCTCGCATGGTTGGCATGCAGCACGAGCCAGAGCGGCCGCTCAGTCATCAGCGCTTCGGTGAGCGCCAGGTCGACCCGAGCCGGGTCCGTGGTCGGAACGCGGGTGTGAATCCGGAGGATCTCGATATGCGGGATGGCGGCCAGGCGGGCGATGATCGTGGCAAGCCGGCGCGCCGAGAGCATCAAGGGGTCGCCCCCGGTCAGGATCACCTCGCGAATCGCCGGATGCGTCGCGAACCAGGCAAAGGCGTCATCGAGCTCCGCATCAGTCAGCACGCCGCCGCTCGGGCCGACCTGCTCGCGCCTGAAGCAAAACCGGCAATACACTGGGCAAATCAGCAAAGGCTTCAGCAGGGCTCGATCGGGATAACGGTGCACGACACCCTTTACCGGCGAGAATTTGTCGTCACCGATGGGATCCGCGTGCTCATGCGCCGCAGTGGCCAGTTCGCCGGGATTGGGAACGAACTGGCGGCCGATCGGATCATCCGGCGCCTCGATCAACGCGCGCATGGTTGGCGTGACGGCGATGGCGTAACGCGCGGCCACTGCCTCGATCGTCTCGGAGGCCGACGCGTCGAGCAGGTTTGCGTCGATCAGGCCTCTCGTGTCACGGATCGTCATGGCGGACAGGGTGTCTCCACACGTTACGCCCAATGGCGTCTCGCGGCGCCCATGGCAAGCCGCGTCGCGCCAGGCTGGTCACGAAGTCCCGGTTGGCGGAGCCTCGTTCCTTGGCTACGCAGGGTCATGTCCTCCTCTGTTCCGCCTTGGCATCCGCACAGTCTCGAAAACCGCCTGCCTTTCCTGCGCAGGCGCGCCGCGCTAACCGAGGCCACCCGACGTTTTTTCACCGGGCGCGGTTATCTGGAAGTCGAGACGCCTTACGCCGTCCCCGTGCCCGGCGAGGAAGTTCACCTGCGTGCCTTCGCGACGCGACGTGAGCACCAGGACGGCACTGTTGAACCATTATGGCTCCACACAAGCCCGGAATTCGCCATGAAACGGCTGCTGGTGGGCGGTTCCGGACCGATTTTTCAGCTGGCCCGCGTTTGGCGCAATGGCGAGGGCAGCGCTCTGCACGCGCCGGAATTCACGATGCTGGAATGGTATCGCCCGGATGCGGATATGGATTCTCTTATCGCCGAAACGGTCGAATTCTTGCGCGAGGTGTTGCCGGCCAAGGTCAGTGTCAGAGGCGTGGCGACATCGCTCGCGGGCATCGAACGCCTGACGGTCGCCGAGGCATTCGATCGTTACGTCGGCGCGGATGTGCTGTCGTCCGAAGGCGACGCTGCCGCGCTGGCCGCTCAGGCTGGGACGGGGTTGAGGAAAGATGAAAGCTGGGAAGATTTGTTCTTCCGCCTGTTGCTGGAGCGGATCGAACCGCATCTGGGGCGAGCTCATCCGACTTTCCTTACGCACTGGCCCGCCGCGCAGGCGGCGCTGGCTCGACGCGATCGAGCCGATCCAAGGGTGGCGGAACGGTTCGAATTGTTTGTTTGTGGGATCGAACTCGCCAATGCCTTTGTCGAGTTGACCGATCCGGTCGAGCAACGTGAGCGTTTCATCACCGATCGCGCTCGACGGCATGCGTTATCCGGTCCAGATTGGAATCTGGACGAGGATTTTCTCGCCGCTCTGGCCCTGGGGCTGCCGCCATGTGCCGGTATCGCGCTGGGATTCGACCGGTTGGCGATGATCGCATCGGGGGCCGACAGAATTGGTCAGGTGCTTTGGCTGCCGCCCACCGATCTCGCGTGAGTGCGGTTACTCGCGCCAACTAACCTAATAGATGACTTATCCCAGGCTCCTCCGCATAGGCTTTTCGTCCCGGCGTGTGTTTGGAGTTACGAAAAGGCCGAGGTTGTGGTTCAATCGTCAACTTCGTCGCGCCGGCTTAACCATCGATCGCCCTCCAGCGGTGCCGCAATTTCCAGTCCGCGCGATCGAACGCCAGTAAATAACCGCCAGAGCCCGCTGGTTGGTCCGTCTCGCGGGTGATGGGCGTGCCTTGTAATTGACATAACAGCAACGCACCAACCCCACCATGCGAGACAATCGCGACATCACCCGACGGTGCCGCTCGCAGCACGTCGCGCATGGCCCCGAAAATCCGGGCCTGGGCGTCTGCCGCTCGCTCCCAACCGCGGACGCTCTGCTCCGGGTGCGCGAAAAATGCATTGGCCACGGCTTCGAATTCAGCCTTCGGCAGATACCCGGTCGACGATCTATCATTCTCTCCTAGGCCTGGATGCGGCACGACCGTCAGGTTGAGATGTGCGGCCAGGATGGTGGCGCCATCGAACGCCTTGCGTTCCGTGCTGCTGGCGACGTGGACAATACCCGGCACCCAATTTTGTTTCAGCATCGCACGCATGCGCTCGATACCCCGTGGATTGAGCCGCCAGTCAGGCACCGGCGTGGTTGGGTCGATCAAAACATCGGGATGGGTAATGAAATAGACCGTTGCCATTCCGTCAGCCGACGAGGATTTTTCTATTCCGGCGCTTCCCCGGGAATTGGCGTGCGGCCGAGAGTTTTGATCAGCGCCGTGACCTCTGCGATGACGGCTTCCGCCTCCGCCGCGTCGGTGCCTTTCGCGACCAGGGTCACACCATTGCCCGTGGGACGATAGAATGGGTAGCTGCCCAGGTCGATGTCGGGATATCGACTTTGGATGGCGGTCAGGCCGTCGGCGATCACGCCCTCGGGCAGGCCAAGAGCATGCACCGCGCGTTGCTCGATCTTCTGGCCACCTTGCAGATGCGGCGCCAACCACTCGAACATCGACTGCATGACCCGCGGCACGCCGGCCATCACATAAACGTTTTCCATCTGGAAACCAGGGGCGACCGACATTTCATTATCGATGAGTTTCGCACCGCGCGGCATGGTGCCCATGCGCTGCCGCGCCGCGTTGAAGTCGCCGGGTTTATAGGCCTTTTCCATGCGAGCCCAGGCGACGGGGTGCGGCTCCCAGGGGACGCCAAAGGCGGCGGCGATGCACTCGCTGGTGATGTCGTCGTGCGTCGGACCAATGCCGCCTGTTGTGAAGACGTAAGTAAACTTCTTGCGCACCTCATTGACCGTTTCGACAATCGTTCCGGGTACATCGGGAATGATGCGGACTTCCCGCACCGGAATGCCAAGGTCCCCCAGTTTCGTCGCGAGGAAACGGATATTGGCGTCCTGGGTGCGGCCGGACAGGACTTCGTTGCCAATGACCAGCACGCAGGCGGTGGGATTATTCGCTTGCATGGAACGCTCCTTTACCGGAAATCGGCTCTTTACAGGAAATCGCGCAACAATGGGATCAATGGTTTGTCGGCCGGCGGCATCTCATAATCGCCCAGTAGCCGGGCTCTGACCCACGCCAGGGTTTGGTTCTCCCGCGGTGTCGGGATGCCTTTCCAGCGGCGGCAGAGAAACAGCGGCATCAGCAGATGAAATCCCTCATAGGCGTGCGAGGCGAACGCGAACGGCGCGAGGCAGGCAGCGGTGACGTCGATGCCAAGCTCTTCCTTCAGCTCCCTGATCAGGGCCTGTTCGGGGGTTTCTCCGGGGTTGAGCTTGCCGCCGGGAAACTCCCACAGGCCGGCCATTTTCTTGCCCTCCGGACGGCGCGCGAGCAAGACCCGTCCATCGACGTCCACCAAAGCGCAGGCGGCGACCAGCAACAGGGGTTTGGCGCCAGGAGCGGTCGTTTCGACCTCAGTTTGGCCGAAGATATCGTCGCGGGTCGCCTCGAACAGCCAGATCGGGGCGTCGGCGTGGCGTGAGGCGAAGTGTTGCTGTCCTTCGCCGGTCCGTCGAAATCCGATACGACCAAGCACGGCGGCCGAGGCGGGGTTATCGGTCGCGACGGAAGCCGTGATCCGGTCGATTTCGAGGTTGGCGAAGGCGTAGCTGGTCAGGCGTGCGGCGGCTTCGGTCGCGACGCCGTGGCCCCAGTATTTCTGCCCGACCCAATAGCCCAGACGGCCAGTGCGGGTCTTGCGGTCGATCGTGATGCCAACGGCGCCGACCAGAATTTCGTGGGATTCCTCCTGGCCGGTGATGGCGAGGTGACATGCGGTGCCGGCGGCGAGATCGGCGATGGCGGAGGTGACCCACTTGTCGGCGAGGTCTCGGTGGTAGGGGAACGCCACCAGTTCCAGCATTTTGGCGACGTCGAAATTGTTGATGAGCCGGTGGAGGCCGGGGGCGTCCTCGGGTTTGAACGGGCGGAGGGTGAGGCGTTCGGTCTTCAATGGCACGAACCCGCCCGCCTCCTGGACGGACGTCGCGTCCGATCCGATCACCGCCTCGGTCTGGCGCGACCCTGCGGCACGCCGCCGCTTGGGCCGCCCAGGTGTCCGCAATACGGCGGTCATGTGCGCGTCATCAGGAGAATCGGTGGGTCCATGGTGAGGCGGCACGGTGGGCCGGCGGGCCGAGGGAGGCAAGGGCGGGGAGTGTCTGCGCATCTGGGAACGGGGATCGAAGTCGCGTCGCGGACCCGGGTTATTGCCCCGGGTTATTCCAACGTGACCCATGCCGCACTATCTGCTAATGGTTCGTCAGGAGCAGGTCGATGGACAACGCGGAAGATCGCAAATCTGATGTTGCTGAGCCAGCAATGCCGAGTAAGGCCGAGCTTCTTGCTGTGATGGAGCAGAGTGACCGCGAAGTGGCGGCTGGTCTGACTGTTCCATTGGCGGACGTCCTGGCTGAACTGGATGAGGCCGTAGTGAGGCTCGAAACTCGTCGTCGCGCCCGCCGGGCGTGATTCGTCTTTCGCCCGCGGCCCGGGCGCAGATCTCTAGCCTGATCAAACATTACGCCAATTTGGACCGCCCCGAGGCTGTCAGCAACTTGCGTGCTGTCGTTGCAAGAGCCGGCGAGAGGATCGTATCGCGGCGGGGGCCGTTCTACCCCGCTCCGCGCCCCTACCTGACGCTTAGACGCCCGGGATGGATTGGCTAAAAGAAGGACCGTACTGGATCGGATATGTGCAGACCCCGGAGGGGCTGTCATAAGGGCTATCTTTCACGAGGCGGCGAATATCCCGGGGCGGATTTAGAACTCGCGTTGGCTAACTTTTTTGTCAGGCGTCGCGCTGATATCCCAACTCGCGTTGGCTGCGTATCGCCAGGACGAAGACCGTATCGATCCTGGCCACGAAACGGTAAAGGGCGATGTAGCCGCGTGAGCCTCGGCCGATCACGAGTTCTCGTCTGCCGTTTTTGACGGGACGGCCGATGAGAGGACTGTGGGTCAGAATCTGGATCGCCTGCACGATTTCGACGACCCGCGCCTGAGCGTCTTCGACCTCGAAGTGGGCGAGGTGGTCGAAAAAGCGACCAAAATCGCCGAGCACTTCCGGCGCGAGTTCGATCCAAGCCACGCGGCCGGGTCAGCGCCTGGGTTTGCGAGCCACCGGCTTACGTGGCCGCTCTCCGTGCGATCGGGAATCGAGCCAGGTTTTAGCCGCGTCCCAGTTCACCGTCTTGCCGGTTGCGAGGATTTTCGCCCAGCGCTGGTCGGCAACACGGTGGAATTCCTCGTCGAGTTCGGCTTGCTCGACTGTCTGGGCAATGGCGTCGAGGATGAAGGCGTGGGAGGTCTTCCCGGCGCGCTCCGCCGCCGCGGCAACGCGGGCTTTCAAGGGATCGTCGAGGCGGATGGTGGTGGTGGGCATGAGGGTAACCATTAGGAAGAGACTGACTTGTAGCACCAATGTGCTATTACGCCAGTAGTTGGCCGGGCACGATCGAAAGGCTCCCCCGGCGAACCACTGCACACGGGCAGGGACCCTTCTACGGAGCGTTGAAATTGGGTAGAGTATCACATGCCCCCACGCGAATTCCTTCGTGTCAGAACGCCTCCAAAATATGAAGCCGAGTTCCTGCGGTTCATGAATCCGCTGTTGGATGCAATGCGCGATAAAGGTGGTCAGGCCAGACCTCGCGAGATTTACGAAGTCATCGCACAGAAACTCAATCTGTCCGACGAGGAACGTACCGTAACGAACAAGAATGGTTATCCAAGATTCGAAAATCAGATCGTGTGGGCGCGCTCCTATTTTGTTAAAACCGGGTATCTTGACTCTCCTAGTCGCGGTGTCTGGCACCTCACAGACAAGGGGCAGGAGGCACATCTAGACGGGCCAGACATGGACTCGATCTACCGACGCGTTGCGGAAATGACCGCCCTCGCCAGGACTGGCACGGAGATGGCGACCTCAGCGGAATTCATTCTCGAAAACGAATCATCCGCGATGGACGAGAAAGACGATGTGATTGCACCATCACCGCAAACGTCGCCTTACAGCGATCATCGACCTGCCCTCATCACCCTGATTAGCAGCATGACTCCCCGTGGCTTTGAAGAGTTTTGCTCGGAACTGTTAGCCCGTGTCGGCGTGGAAGAAGTTCAGACGACGCGGTTTTCCAAAGATGGCGGCGTGGATGGGACAGGCCGCTTGCGTATAAACGAGTTTGTCTCTCAGCCAATTGCCTTTCAGGCCAAGAAGTTTGACCTCTCGGGTCGAAAGGTCGCAGCGGAAGAAATTCAACGGTTCCGAGGAGCAATAGGCAGCCATATCGCCAAAGGCATTTTCTTTACGACGACGACATTTTCCGACGACGCAAAGCGAGAGGCGAAGGCGCTTGGAAAAGTTGAAATAGAACTTGTTGATCTTGACCGGATATTGGAGATCTGTGAGAACTACGAAATAGGGCTGATCGAGCAAAAGATCCTTGTCACAGAGCCGTCTTTCTTTGAAAGATTCCGCAGCTGACAGTGCGCTTGTTCTATGGACAGCAGCCACCGATGGGACGTGGTAAGTTTACTGAACGTACTCAACCAGCGCTTCACTGATCGTCACCCTTCATTTCCGCCGGAGAGAAGTAGAAAATGGTCACCGCCACCCGGCGGTTGTCGAGCAAAGACCAATCGACGGTTTCCCGAACGCGACTGCGTGCGGAAACTCTGACCGTCGCTTTCCACGATTCCTTCGAGCGTGCGCTCGCCCGAAGTGATATCGGAATCGCCTCGATGAAGAACTCCAGCGGGAACATTGTTGTCTGACCGCTCAATAGGCGCCTGCCGATCTCACGTTGCGACGCACGCGGTATGTAGCGCCGTCCGCTTTCCAACAGGCTAATGCTGGTGCCTCACCCCCGCTCCCCCAGAAACCCCAACGCATCCGCCACCCCGAAATCCCCCGGCAACGACCCCTTCGGAAACAATCGCGTCACGTGCCCCATTTTCCGTCCCGGCCTAGCCTCCAACTTTCCGTACAAATGCGGAATAAATTCCGGCGTCGCCAAAATCCGAGGCCACAATGCGGCTTCCTCCGGCCCAACCAAATTCTTCATCACCGCGTCCGCGTGCCGCGTCGCCGGCGGAAGCGGCAGTCCGGCGATGGAGCGGATATGCAGTTCGAACTGGCTCATCGGGCACGCGTCGATCGTCCAATGTCCCGAATTATGCGGCCGCGGCGCGATCTCGTTCACCAGCACGCGTCCCTGGGCGTCGACGAACATTTCCACCGCCAGCAGCCCCACCAGATCGAGCCCAACCGCGATCTCTCGAGCGATCGCCTGCGCTGCCTCGCTGACCGCCACCGGCACACGCGCCGGCGCCAGCGTCAGATCCAGGATGTGATTGCGATGCCGGTTTTCCACCGTATCGAACGCCGACAAGGAACCGTCCTCGCCGCGTCCCACGATGACGCTGATTTCCATCGCGTAATCGATGAAGCCTTCCAGGATCAGCGGCTTCGGAACAAGCCGTTCGTACGCGGGTGCGAGGTCGGACAAATCGCGAAGCGTCGCCTGACCTTTTCCGTCATAACCCTCGCGCGTGGTCTTCAGCACCGCCGGCAGACCCAACGCTTCGACCGCGGCTTCCAGTTCGGCCAGCCCCCCGACCGGCCGCCACGGAGCGGTCGCGACGCCGCGGCCGTTGATGAACGTTTTCTCCGCGATCCGGTCCTGACTAACCCGGAGAATCGCGGGCGCGGGGCGGACGGGTTTCAGCGAGGCCAGCAAATCCAGTCCCTCGGCGCTCACATTCTCGAATTCGAAGCTGATGACGTCGACAGCGGCGGCGAAGGCCCGCAGCGAAACAGGATCCGCGTAGTCGCTGATCGTCACGGCGTGGGAGACCTGCGCCGCCGGGGTGTCGACCTCACGGGTCAGGATGTGGCATCGATAGCCAAGCCGAGCGGCGGCCATCGCCGACATGCGGCCCAGTTGACCGCCACCGACGAGGCCGATCGTCGCGTTTGGGGGAAGCGGAAAGGTGGTCACGGGCAGGCCGCCTCAGTTTCTGGGCCGTCAGGTGCCACCGGTATTTGGTTCCTCAACGGGACCACCCGGCACGGCATCCGTCTGACTGGCCCGCCACGCATCGAGCCGTTCCGCCAGAGCCGGATCGCCCGTCGCCAGGATCGCGGCGGCCAACAGCGCGGCGTTCACCGCACCGGCGCGCCCGATCGCAAGCGTGCCGACTGGAATGCCCGCCGGCATTTGGACGACCGACAGCAGACTGTCCATCCCCTTGAGCGCATGGGATTCCACCGGCACACCCAACACCGGGAGAGGCGTCCACGCGGCGGCCAT
>JBEKGV010000074.1:0-9827 GCA_050012615.1 Acetobacteraceae bacterium
GACCCTGGCCCGGGCCATCCGAACCCACCGCCGGGTTATCCCGCCGGGAGGCGGCGGCGCCAATCTGATCATGCGGCGCCACCTGGAAGGTAATAATTCGTCCGGTCGAGAGGACACCTACCTGATCCAATGCTTGCTGCAGCTTCGGCTCATCTCTTTGCAGCAATTGCAGTGTTTCTGGCCGCTCCACGGTGATGTCGATGTGAGTGTTGCCCGCGATCGTTTGATCGACGCGTATCCGCACCTGACCAAGTTCGACCGGCTGCAATTGAATTGTCACATTCGGTGTGCCGTCCGTCGCTTTTAGAATGCCGACCAACGCCGGGGTAATCTGGTCGGTGGGCGCGGCACGATCAGTGAATACGGCGGGCTGACCCTGGTCTGGCGGCAAAGCCTGCGATGAGCCGGTTCCAGAGGAAATGGCCGGAGGGATATCGGATGGCGCTACAAGCGCAGCCGGCTCGGACGCCACCTGGGTCGTGACCGCGAATGTCTCCGGCCCGGTGTCGCTCAACGACAAAGCGGTCGGGGACGTGACCGAGGCCGGATTGTCCGACACAGCCAGCCGTGCATCTCGCGGCCCTGCGAGATCGGCTCGATTCGACCCGGCACCTGTCTGCGCGCCGTCACTCCTCGCGGCGGTGTCTGTTGCCGAGGCTGGTCGCTGTATCGGCGCCTTCGGCGGGAGGTTGATCGCCGCCATCGGCGCCTGCGAAGCGACGTCAGGAGCTGCCCGCGTGTCCCCCGGCACCCCTCGCCCCATTGCGGCCCGGGCCCCGGGTGGCGCGTCTGAGCCGGACGCCTGATCGGTCCTGATGTAGGTTCCCGATCCGCTGAGCGGAGTTTTGCCAGGCGGCGATGTAATCTCCGACCCTGGCGCCGCCCCCGGAAGTCCGGCCGGCCGCGGACGGACGATCCCGCTCGACATGCTGTCTGTCGTTTTTGGTAACCCAACCAACGCCGGGGTAATCTGATCGGTGGGCGCGGCACGATCAGCGAATACGGCGGGCTGACCCTGGTCTGGCGGCAAAGCCCGCGATGAGCCGGTCCCAGAGGAAATGGCGTGAGGGATACCGGATGGCGCTACAAGCGTGGCCGGCTCGGACGCCGCATGGGACGTGGCCGCGAATGTCTCCGGCCCGGCGTCGCTCAACGACAAAGCGCTCGGGGATGTGACCGAGGCCGGATTGTCCGGCACAGCCGGCCGCGAGACCCGCGGCCCCGCCGGATCGGTTCGATTCGATCCGGCACCTGTCCGCGCGCCATCGCTGCTTAACGCGGTGGCTGTTGCCGAGGCTGGTCGCTGGATCACCTCCTGCGGCGGGAGGCTGATCGCCGCAATCCGCGCCTGCGAAGCGATCTCAGGAGCTGCCAGCGTGTCCCCCGGCACCCCCTGTCCCATCGCGGCCTGGACCTCGGGTGGCGCATCTGAGCCGGACGCCTGGTCGGTGATGAGGGTTCCCGATCCGCTGAGCGGAACTTTGCCAGGAGGCAATGTAATCGCCGCTCCTGGCGTCGACCGAGGAAGTTCGGTCGGCCGCGGACGGACGATCCCGCTCGACGTGCCGTCTGTCGTTTTTAGTAGCCCAACCGACGCGGGGGTAATCTGATCGGTGGGGCCGGTACGGACCCCAGGTGCCACGTCCGAGCCGGACGCCTGATCGGTCGTGATGTAAGTTCCCGACCCGCTGAGCGGGGCTTTGCCAGCCGGCAATGCAGTCGCCGCCTCTGACACCGGCTCTGGAAATTCGGCCGGCCGCGGACGGACGATCCCGCCCGACGTGCCGTCCGTCGTTTTTAGTGACCCAACCAACGCGGGGGTAATCTGATCGGTGGGTCCGGTACGGACGCCAGGCGCCGCGTCCGAGCCCGACGCCTGATCGGTCCTGATGTAGTTTCCCGACCCGCTGAGCGGTGCTTTGCCAGGCGGCAATGCGATCGCCGCCGATGGCGCCGACCCTGGCGCCACCCCCGGATGTTCAGTCGGTCGCGGACCGACGATCCCGGTCGGCGTCCCGTCTGTCGTTTTTGGTAACCCAGCCAACGCCGGGGTTATCCGATCGGTAGGCGCGGCACGATCAGCGAATATGGCGTTCTGACCCTGGTCGGGCGGCAAAGCCCGCGATGAGCCGGTTCCAGAGGAACTGGCCTGAGGGATATCGGATGGCGCTACAAGCGTGGCCGGTTCGGACGCCGCGTGGGGGGTGACCGCGAATGTCTTCGGCCCGGCGTCGCTCAACGCCAAAGCGCTCGGTGATGTCACCGAGGCCGGATTGTCCGGCACAGCCGGCCGCGCGACCCGCGGCCCCGCCGGATCGGTCCGATTCGACCCGGCACCTGTCCGCGCGCCATCGCTGCTTAACGCGGTGGCTGTTGCCGAGGCTGGTCGCTGGATCAACTCCCGCGGCGGGAGGCTGATCGTCGCCATGCGCGCCTGCGAAGCGACGTCAGGAGCTGCCAGCGTGTCCCCCGGCACCTCTTGCCCCATCGCGGCCGGGATCCCGGATGCCGCGCCGAGCGGAGCTTTGCGGAGCGGGAACGCACTCGTCGACCCATGAAGCGCTGCGATTGTCGTGCTGACATGTCCAGGCTTGGCCCGAATCTGTTTCACAGGCTTCTTCGCGATGTCAGCGGCGGGATCTGGCGAGGAGTTGCAAGGCTTTGCCACTGCTGGCGACCGCGCATCCGGGCCAGACCTTGTTTGGAGAGCACCCGAGAGCAGCGCGGTAAAGGCGTCACCCGACCATTGGTCAGGGGTGGACGCAACCACCGGCCCCACGTTATCGAGCGCCGCCGCACCGGATTGTACGGAAATTAGACCTGCCATTTCGGTTCACCTCGACGTCGCAAGCGCGAGTCCTGTGCCAGGAGGAATATAACGAGTGCCATCGGCGAACGCCGGCGGGCCTTGAGGCGATAGCGACGATCAGGAAAGGGCGAATTTGAAACATCGGCGGAAGCGACGCCGGAGTTCAAGAAAGTTTTATCGCTGAACCGTTCCAAATCCTTGGCTAATGAGATGCGATTTGGTCATCCCGCGTGTAGCCCGAAGATAAATCCGGACGGTGCGACAAACCTCTCCGGTACATGTTTCGTTGTCGGGGCATTCATCAATGATCTCCGTGCTCTTCCAGAACGATAATTCGTTGATAGATCGGTGTCAGGATCGGATGAGTGGGATGCATGAAGCGTGCCACACGATTTAAGGTCATGGCAGTCGGTGACATCACGTCCCGCGCATAGTTTAAAGCTTCGCATCGCGGTCGCCTCGGCAGGTTTTTCCTGGTAATTCCAGGCCAAAGACCAAAACAGGCCATCATCCGGCAGAATATGCCCGGTCTGACAAGCGCGAAACCGAGCGGCGGCGGCGCTTTTGTGGTGGCATGGTCCTTGCTGGATCAGGTGCACCAGTTACCCACGGAGCTTTAGAAATGTCGTTGTTCGGTGCCATCAATACGGCTGTCAGCGGTCTTACCGCCCAGTCAACCTCGTTCGGCAACATCAGCGAGGACGTCTCCAACAGCCAAACCATCGGCTTTAAACGGGTGGACACAACCTTCGCGGATTACCTGACGACCAGCACCGCGACCGAAAATGTACCGGGCGCCGTCGTTGCCGCGCCCGAGTATGTTAACGACATTCAGGGTACCATCACCCAGACGGACAACCCGTTGGGCATGGCCATCGCCGGCCAGGGATTCTTCGCGGTTTCCCAGCCGATCGGCGGGGTCAACGGCACGCCAACATTCAATGCTCAGCAATTCTATTCACGGGCCGGCGACTTCTCGATGAATGCCACCGGCTATCTGGTGAACAGCGCCGGCCAATACCTGAATGGGTGGTCGGTCAATTCCGCGACGGGTGTTACCAATCAGAATGCACTGGTCCCGATCCAGGTTAATCAGACCACCTTTAATCCCGTTCCGACCGCGAACGTAACCCTTGCCGCTAACCTGCCCGCGACTCCCGCGGCTGGTACGGGGCAGGCGGCTTATATTGATGCCAGCGGAACGCTTGTCCCCGCGACGCCCGTCTCATCGCAGATCACCGTCTATGATTCGCTTGGGACGGCCCATTCCATCACGCTGAACTGGACCCAGGCCGTAGCCGCGACACAACCCAGCCCGGCGGTCTACCCACCCGCGGTTACGCCGGGGCAATGGGTCGTTCAGATCAGCGTGCCGGGCGCGCAAGCGACAACGACCGTGCCTGGCAATGGCGGTGCGGGCGGAAACGGCGATCCGACCGATGCCGGGACGGCGCTGGTCAGTTTTGGTCCTCAGACGAGCGGAGACACGACCGCCAACCAAGGTACCATCGGCGCTGTTGGCGCCAACCCGAACCCGGTGATCAACGCGGGAATCCCACCGGTCAACACATCTCTCGATCCTGGCACGATCACGCCCAGTACATACGCGGCACCGGCGACGGCGGGGGGCGCCGTTCCGGCGACGATCAACTTCGTCACCAATTTCGGCTCTGGCGATCAGACGATCACGCTCAATCTCGGGAGCTACGGCGGCACCAACGGTGTAACGCAGTTTGCCGGCACCGATTACAACCTGCTTGGCCTGACCCAGGATGGCGTTCCCCCGGGCAGTTTCTCGGGCGTAACAACGCAGGCCACCGGCGACGTCATAGTCAACTATAACAACGGCCAGACCAGGCAGATCGCGCAGATACCGGTGGTGACCTTTAACGCCCCTGATTCGCTGCAAAGCCAAAATGGCCAGGCCTTTACCGCCACCCCGGCCAGCGGCACGCCGTTGGCACAGGCGGCGAGCACCAATGGCGCCGGAAACCTCGTGGTCGGGTCTGTCGAGGGCTCCAACGTCGACATCGCGACCGAATTCACCAATTTGATCGTGTCACAGCAGGCCTATTCGGCAAACGCGAAAGTGGTCAGCACCGCCAACGAGATGCTACAGGCCACCCTTCAGATGGTAGCCTGACGCTTTGGCCGGTCGTCCTGATTCGGCCCCTTCGATCGCTTCCAGCCTGGTGCGCTGATCTTCCGGAAGGTCCCGGCGATGATCCAGCCACGGAAGATTTTCACCGTCCCCCGCGTTCCAACCTGACGCGGAAACGTATATCAGTCCGCGCCGCAGCAGGAGGCCGCGTCGACGTCGTCGTAACGGTCGTGCAGCCGCACCCAATCGGTCAGATTGTGGTTCGGACCGGTCTCGTTACGCCCGAGCGGCGTCATGTCGAGGATGCTGTACGTGCTCAGAATCGGTTCGCCCCCGCGCGCGAAGGCAGAATAGGTGTGCAGGATCGTGCCGTCCGCGTCCTTGTAAAACACGCTTGCGCCAGGCATCTCCTGACCGGCATTCTCGGTCATTCCGTAGTTGTAGTACACCTTGCCCGACGCGATCTGCTCCGGCGTGAACGACACATGATAGTCGTAGTTGAAGTCGCTGCCGAACGACGAAACCCATTTGAATCGCCAGCCCATGCGTTGTCGGAAAGCCTCGAGTTCCGGCAGCGGAGCGCGCGACGCCACGACCACCGTCACGTCATGATGCTCCAAATGCACGACAGCGCCGTCCAAATGATCCGCCAAAAACGAGCACCCGACACATCCTTCCCCCCATCCTGGGCCGAACATGAAATGTCTGACCAGCAATTGGCTGCGCCCGGCGAACAGATCGGCGAGCGTCTCCTTGCCGTTCGGCCCGTCGAAAACGTAAGTCTTTTCGACCTTGACCCAAGGCAGCTCGCGCCGCCGCGCGTTTAATTTGTCACGTAACCGGGTCAGCTCCTTCTCCTCGGCGAGCAGCTGCCGACGGGCGGTGGTCCATTCATCCCGCGATACGATCTGGTGCCGCATGATTCCTCTCCCTTCGCTTTGAGGTCATTTCGATTTCATGTATTCCGCGAAACGCTCCAGGCAACTGGTCCAACCGACCCGGTGATCGTCGCACCAGGCGACCGTGTGGAACACGCCCTGATGCAGTGTAAGTTTCGTTTTTGTACCATCTTCTTCGAATGTGACGGTGATCAAAGTCTCATGACCCAGCCCGCCGTCGGGTTCGGCCCATGCGAAAGTGAAGACAATGCGTTCCGGCTTGACGATCTCGCGATAAACGCCACGCTTGCGGTGTTCGCTGCCTTCAGGCGAGCGCATGGTGAAACGGTAAGCGCCGCCCGGCCTTATATCCATGTCGTAGTCGATGGTCACGAAACCCTCAGGCCCCCACCAGCGGGCGATCTGCTCGGGATCCGTCCAGGCCTTGAACACCAACGGCCGTGGCGCATCGATCACGCGGGTGAGGACAAGATCCCGATCGGTCATGCCTAGGCCGGCGCTCGTGACTTCGGCACCTTTTTCTGCAATTCACGCATGTGCTGCTCCAGCCGATCGAGGCTCTGCTCCCAGAACCGGCGATACTGCTCCAGCCAGGCGGCGGCGTCCTTGAGCGGTTGCGCCTGCAACGTTCTCGGCCGCCATTGCGCCTCGCGGCCGCGCGAGATCAGGCCGGCGCGCTCCAGCACTTTCAGATGTCTGGATATTGCGGGAAGGCTGATATGGAAGGGCCTCGCCAACTCCGTGACCGTCGCTTCGCCGGACGCCAGCCGCGCGAGGATCGCACGTCGCGTTGGATCGGCGAGGGCCGCGAATGTGTGGTCGAGACGATCCGGGGACATGGTGTGGTGAACCAAGGCGTTAAGTAACCGAGCGGTTAAATATATGCCGATCCAACCACTGTCAAGGTGCCTTTTGGCAGGGGCCACCTGCCGCCTCGAGCGTGCCATCGCTCGAGGCAGGGTGCTTGATTGATACCCCACCCAACACGTCCTCACCCACCCAACACGTCCTCACCCATCCAACACGTCCTCACCGGGCTTGACCCGGTGAACTCTGGCGGCACTGTTATGGAAGGCCGGTGGCACGGCCATGACAAGGCTGACGACTGTGCCCAGGAGTCTGTCGGGCGGTCGGTATAACAACGCGACGATCTGAGGGTTTGGCACCAATGGCGCGACGTTCGATCGGCTTCCTTGTGATGTTCGTGTTGGTCGTGGCACGTAGCGCCGCCGGCGAACCGGCCGTCCACGCGCGCATCGATCGCCTCGTCGCGGATTATCAGGTCAACCGGGATCTGACCTATACCCGCACTGAGACAATTGACATCTCACTCTATACCGTTCGGGCATTGAGCCGGCTCGATCGCTCCGAGCAGACGTTCTTTCCGGATAAGCAAAACCTCGATGTCGTCGAAGCCTGGGTGGATCAGCCCGACGGGACGCGTGTTCCGGTCGACACCGGGAGCATTTTTACCCGCCCGAGCGTGGCGTCCCGGTCGGCGCCCGGCTTCGTGGGCAGCAGGACCACGACAGTTCTGTTCCCCCGGCTCAAACCTGGCAGCCGCACTCACGTCGTTTGGCGCTTCGTTCAAAAATCGCCGGCGCTTCTGGGATTTAACGTGACCAACCAGAATATCTTCGGCTGGGAAACGGGCCGCGACGAAACCCGCATCAGCATCCCGGCCGACATCCCTCTGCAATGGCGCGCCCGCGGCGGGTTCGTGGTGGATGACAAAACAGTGGATGGGGTCCGTCACATCTCCGCCCTTATCGAAGGCACCCACGGCCGCGAAGAGGAGCCGGCGTCGGTCGACATCGCGGATTTCATGCCGCGGTTCATGGCGACAACCTTGCCGAACCCCGAGGCGATCGGCGCGCTCATCGATCATGCATCGGAAGGACGCGCCGCCGTCACGCCGGAGATCGCCGCGCTCGCTTCGCGCGTTGCCGGCGATCGCACCGGGCTCGATGCTGCCCGCGCCATCCACGCGTGGGTCGTGGCGAACATTCGCTATGTCGCGGTCTGGCTCAATCCGGATGACGGCTACGTCCCGCACGAAGCAGCGGAAGTGCTGAAAGCCGGATATGGCGACTGCAAGGACTATGTGACTTTGATGCGGGCGCTGCTGGCGGCTCGCGGCATCGACGCGCGGATGGCGATCATCGATCAGGGCATACGGTACGCCGATCCGCTATTGTGGTCCCCGGAATTCGCCAATCACGCGATCCTGTATTTGCCGGCGTACGATCGCTACGTCGATCCAACCAACCGCCTGGCGGGCTTCGATACGCTCGACCGCCATCTGGCCGGCAAGTTCGTGGTCCTTATAAGCAAGGACGGCGGCATCGCTCGAACGCCCGCCGCGACACCGGAGGCCTACCGATATCGCTACACGGCGCGGCTGACGTTGAACGCGGACGGTGCGATCGGTGGCACCGCGCATTACGCGATGACGCCGAACATGGAAGTTGGCGTCCGCTATCAGTTGGCCGGGGCATCATCTCTGAGCGATCTCGCGCAACATCGGCTGATCTATACTCCGGAAGGCGGCTTCGGCGCGTTCGAGTCGTCAAGTCCAACGGATTTAAGCAAGCCCCTCGAATTATCGGCGACCTGGCACAGCCCGATGGCGGTGAATGTACAAGGGCAGGATACGTTCCTGCGCGTGCCGGCCGGCCTTGACATGTATCCACCTGTCCAGGAGCGTGCGAAACTCTCGCCTTCCGGTAAACGCGAGACGCCGGTGGTCGCGGATGTCGAGGATTCCGGCTGGGACACCACTCTCGTGTTGCCGCCCGGAACGACTGGCGCGAGCCTGCCGCCCGACGTCGATTTGGCGACCCCGGTGGGGCACTACACGGCGCGATACCAGCAGGACGGCGGCGCCATCACGGTTCGCCGCAACCTAGTGATCTCGCGCCAGGTGGTGGCCCCGGACGCGTATCCCGACCTCGAAAAGCTGATTTACGCGGCGTTGGTCGATGCGCGCGCGACCATCGTTCTGACGCACCTGGCGCAATAGCGGATAGCGCCGCCGCGGCCGGAAATATCGGCCGGGCTTGTACCAGTGGCCATAAGTCCTGACCCCATGCGCTAATTGAAAGCGGCACGCACCTCAGTTCATGTCATGGCCGGGCTTGACCCGGCCATCAATCGCCGCATGAGCCGTGGTGGGTGGCCGGGTCAAGCCCAGCCATGACACGTCTACGCGGGTCCCTCATTCGCGCCGTGCTCCACGCGCTGACCAATCCGGGGTTCGGTTCCGGCCAGCAACCGGCGAATATTATCGTGGTGCCGCGCGATGATGAGCGCCGCGACGCCCAGAGCGAGCCAGGCAATCTTCCCGTCAGCCAAAAACAACGCCGCGACCGGCGCCGCGGCGAGGGCGGCCAGTCCCGCGAGTGAAGACATCCGGCCAATCCCGGCCACGATCAGCCATACCGCGCAGGAGATCACTCCTACCGGCCATGCCGCTGCCAGCAGCACGCCAAGCCCGGTCGCGACTCCCTTACCGCCCTTGAACCCGAGCCAGACCGGAAACAGATGCCCGACGACGGCGCCCAGTCCGGCCCATAACGCGGCGTCGGGCGGCCCGAGAAAGCGAAACAGCCCAACGGCGAACGCGCCCTTTCCCGCGTCGAGCAGCAACGTCGCCGCGGCGAGGCCTTTGTTTCCCGTGCGCAACACATTCGTCGCACCGATATTGCCCGAACCGATCGACCGGATATCGCCGAGGCCGGCCAATCGTGTCAGCAACAAACCGAACGGAATGGAACCGAATAAGTAGCCCGGAAAAATGAACGGCAGCATCAACATCATGTGATCCTATACAAAAGCTGACGACCGCAGGCCGAGGCGCTCCAGCCTCGGCAGCACCTCGGCGAGGAAATACGGTATCTCTTTCAGGTAGTCGACGAAAGCGACAGTGCAGCCGGCGAGACCGGTGGCACTCATGCGGGCCATTTCGTCCGCGATGTCGTCCGGTGTGCCGACGAACGGACAAACCCCCGGATACGCG
>JBEKGV010000075.1:0-9743 GCA_050012615.1 Acetobacteraceae bacterium
CGAGAAAGATCCGTGCTGATTTTGTTGTAGGCGAGCACCGCCGGTATCGCCGCGATAAGGCCCATCGCCGTGGCGAACAACGCCTCGGCGATGCCGGGCGCGACGACCGCCAGGTTCGTATTATGCATCTGCGCGATGGCGGCGAAGCTGTGCATGATCCCCCAGACGGTGCCGAACAGGCCGATGAACGGAGCGGTGGCGCCTACTGACGCAAGAAAAACCATCCAGCGTTCCATCCGCTCCATTTCCCGCGTCACGGTGACGGTGATGGCGCGATCCACCCGCTCCCGCACCGAGGAGTGGGCGATGTCGGCCCCGGCGGCTTTCTTCGACCGCCGCCACTCATTCATCGCCGCGGAGAAAACCGAGGCCATTGGATGTTTCGGGTTGTCGCCTTCCTGGTCGAACAGCTCGTCCAGGCTGCCGCCGGACCAGAACCGGTCCTCGAACGCCGTCGCCTCACGATTGACCTTTCGGAGACTGACGACCTTTTCGAATATGACGGCCCATACCCAAATGCTGGCGGCGAGCAGGCCGACCATGACGAGCTTGACAACGAAATTGGCCTCGACGAACAGCCCCCAAAGCGAGAAGTCGGTCCCCGCCGCGACCAGATTGGCCGCATCAACCGTTGAGTTCACGTCTTATGTCCCCTGCGTTGTCCTGTTCCGCCCAGTCTTGTTCCACCGGTAAGATCGCCTCCAGCCGAAGCGTGGACGATCTGAAGCGATCGGCTGCGGCATCGTATCTTGAGCATTCCAGCGGACGAACGATTCGTGGAAAGCCCCGGGTAGAATGCCCCAGTGGAAAACCCGAGTGGGAAGCCCCAGCAGAATAGCTAGCTGCACACATTCGTCCCGCGGCTGCTTCGCATATCCGTCAGCCTCTCCCGCCACAGAGGCGGTATCCGGTGGGGCTTTTTCCCTTCCACGCTCACGCAAGCCAGCCGGATCGCCACAACCGCGTTGATGCCGTCCTTGTTCCGAACGGTCTGCCGTAACCGCACTGTCGCGCCACCGACCTCGAGCACTTCGGTTTCGACCGTCAGCGCGTCATCCAGGCGCGCGCCGCGCTCATAGTCCACTTCGACGCGATGCACCATGAACATCACGCCAAACCGGCCGACCAGCTCCGCGTGCGGTATTTCCAGATCGCGGAGCGCTTCGGTACGGGCCCGTTCGGCGTAACGCAGATAGTTAGCGTGATAAACGACTCCGCCAGCATCGGTATCTTCATAGTAAACGCGTATGGCATAACGGTGGCGGCCATCCGGCGGGATGGAAGCGGAATTAATGGTCATTCATCCGTCTCGTCGAGCAACGTCCCCTGGACCGGCACTCGCGGCGGAACCAGGCCGAGATGCCGCCATGCCGGCTGGCCTAGCATGCGGCCGCGGCTGGTCCGGAGTATCAACCCCTCCTGAATGAGGAAGGGTTCCACCACGTCCTCCAATGTGTCGCGAGCCTCCGCCAAAGCGGCCGCCAGGGTCTCGACTCCGACTGGTCCCCCGCCGTGATGCTCGGCCATGCGACGCAAATAGCGGCGGTCCATCTCATCCAGGCCCAGTCGATCGACCTCCAGCCGCGTGAGGGCAGCGTCGGCGATGGCTCGATTGACCGGAGACTGGCCCGACACGGCGGCGATGTCGCGCACCCGTCGCAACAGCCGGCCAGCGATGCGGGGCGTGCCGCGGGAACGGCCCGCTATTTCCGCGGCACCGTCGTTGGTCAGGGACAAACCGAGCAAGGTCGCGCCGCGGGTGACGATCCGGCATAATTCCTCGGGCGTGTAGAATACCAGCCGTAGCGGGATGCCGAACCTGTCGCGCAACGGGGTCGCCAACAGTCCCGACCGGGTGGTGGCACCGACCAAAGTAAATGGCGGCAGATCGATGCGGACGCTGCGAGCGGCGGGGCCCTCGCCGATAATCAGGTCGAGTTGAAAATCCTCCATGGCCGGATACAGGATTTCTTCGATCGCCGGCTGCAGGCGGTGGATTTCGTCGATGAAAAGCACGTCGCGCGGCTGCAAATTGGTCAGGATGGCGGCCAGATCCCCTGCCCTCTGAATGACCGGTCCCGACGTGGCGCGAAATCCAACGCCCAGTTCGCGCGCGATGATTTGCGCCAAAGTTGTCTTGCCCAGACCTGGAGGCCCGTGCAGCAAGACGTGATCCAGCGCCTCACCGCGCGCTTTGGCGGCCTGAATGAACACGGCGAGGTTTTCCCGCGACGCCTTCTGCCCGGTGAATTCCGCGAGCGTTTGGGGACGCAGAGAGGCCTCGGCCGCGTCCTCCTCTCGCCGCGTGGAAGAAACCGTCCGGCTCTCGGCATCGTCCGGTTCTGGGGTTTGGCGTGGCGGCCTCATGCACCGGTCCTGCTGGCGAGTTCTTTCAGCGAGTCACGGATAATCGCATCCAGAGCAGCGGCGGCTCCGAGTCGTTCGACCACCCGCGAAACGGTCGCCTGCGCCTCGGGCCGGCGGTAGCCGAGATTGATCAGCGCCGAGAGCGCATCTCCCGCCGTCCCCGCCGGCCCAGCTTGTGTTGCCGGAATTCCTGGGCCGGGCGAGGAAGGCATCGTGCCAACCTTGTCTTTCAGTTCCGTGAGCAGCCGCGCGGCGAGTCGCGCTCCGACTCCCGCCGCTCGCGTGAGGCTGGCCTGATCCCGCGCGGCGATGGCGCCGATCAGGTCGCGTGGCCCCAATGCGGACAGGATCGACAGAGCGACGCGCGGTCCCACGCCTTGCACGGTCGTCAACAGCCGGAACCAGTCACGCTCGGCCGTATCGGTGAAGCCGAACAACTGGATCGCATCCTCCCGCACATGGGTCTCCACCAACAGTTTGGCGGGTTCCGGCGGGCGCGGCAGGGCGGCGAGGGTGCGGGAGGAAGCGTGCACAAGGTACCCCACCCCCGCCACATCGATGACGCAACGCCCGTCTTCCAGGGCGTCAACCAGACCGGTCAGTTGTGCGATCATTTCGAGTTCGTCATGGATGCGAATCGAGCCACGGTTGGAAGTGGGCGACTATACACCGTGGACGCTGGCGATGCGCCGTCACCCAACAAACCGCTGGAAAACGTTATGTACGGAAAGCCTATCAGGGGATTTGAGCATAAGCTGGCGCGGTCACGGGTCCGGAACGGTTCGACCGCATTGCGCCATCCGCGTGGATTCCCTACTTATCCTTTCTTATCCTTTCTTATCCGCGCTAAAATTCTTACCGAGGACCAATCTCTGGCGCTTGAATCAGAAAAAATTGGCGCGAATAAGAAAGGATAAGCAAGGATGCACTCGGACCATGGCCCTATCCCGGGTCATGCCAGCGGGAATTATCCTAACTTTTGGTTAATAGGATCCCAGACGGACTCTGAAATACCGCCCAACGCGGCAGTGCTGACATGCTTCACGATCAGAAGGCCGGCTTCAATCCAATACCCACCGCGCCGCCGACGCCTGTGCGATCTGGCGAACCTGGCTCAACAATCCGGGCCCCACGGGAATTCCCTCCTCCATCCGCTTTTTCGCGTATTTCCACTGCGGATCGCCCGCCACCATCACCGGTTGGGCCGGATCCATCGGCGTGGTTGCCCGTAGGTCGCCACAGAATTGCGCGACATCCTTCTGGAAGTCGTCGCCATCTCGGAACAAACCCGGATCGATCGCCATGAAGAAATGGCCAATATCCATTCCCGTCGGCTTCTTCGTGTGCATCGGGTCGGTGACCAGCGTCGCCCCCGAGAGGCACGAACCAAGAATATTGACCATCGCCGACAGGCCATAACCCTTATAGCTGGAATTTTCCGGCGAGCCGCCCAACGACGTCAGAAATCCTCCTTTTTGCCGCGCCACCAGCGGGTCATTACTTGGCCGCCCCTCGCTGTCGAGCACCCACCCGTCCGGCGTCGGCAGTCCCTCATTCGCTTTGTTGCGAATCCGTCCCGCCGCCACCGTCGTCGTCGCCATGTCCAACAAGAACGGCACCCCGTCCGCACTGGGCGCCGCGAACGACCACGGATCGGTACCAAGCCGCGCCTGCTTTCCAAATGTCGGCGCCACCTGAATGCCCGAGGCCGAGGTGCACGCCATCCCGATCAACCCCTCCTTCGCGGCCATCAACGTATAAAATCCCGTCGCACCGAAATGCGCCGAGTTTTTAACCGCCGCGATCGCCATTCCAACTTTCTTCGCCTTGTCGATCGCCACGTTCATCGCGAAATGCGCCGGCACATGTCCCAGTCCGCCGCCGCCGTCGACGAGCGCGGAAACCGGTGTTTCCTTCACGATCTTCGGCCGCGCGTCCATCTTCGCACGTCCCGAGCGCCGCATTCCGTCATAGCCGGGGATCATCGACATGCCATGGCTGTCCACCCCGTGCAGATCGGCCCAGGAGAGGATGTCCGAAGTTGTTTCGGCGTTGTCCTCGGGCATGCCCCATGACAGCAGGATCGCTTTCAATTGGGCGCGGTGTCTTTCATAGGATGCAGGCATGGGTTCCCTCCGATTGCTTTCCCCGAGTGGCCGCAACCTTGCGCGATCCCGGCGTTCCGGCAAGGGTGACCCAAGCCGGCGAGGAGGACACAGATCATGGCCGATGGACACGCATTGCTGAAAGCCCGCTTCGGCATGGACCTGCCAGGCGTCGAAGTCCCGGACGTCATCGCCCCTTTGCTCGACCGGAGGGTCGTGCGCCGGTACACGGATCAGGGCGTTCCGGATTCGCTGCTGGATGCATTGCTGGCCGCCGCGCAATCGGCTCCAGCGAAATCGGACCTGCAACAATATTCCGTCGTGGTGATGCGCGACGCGCCGCGGATCAAGCAGATCGCCGATTGGATCGGCACGATGGATTGGATCGCCACCGCTCCGGTGTTCCTGGTTTGGTGCGGCGACATGCGGCGAGGTCAGCGTCTGTGCGAATTGCACGACATGCCGCACGCGAACAACAACCTCGACACATTCCTGAACACCGCTGTCGATTGCTCGCTGGCGATGGCGCAATTCATGGCGGCAGCCGATGCGGTGGGCCTTGGCACCTGTCCGATTTCCTATGTCCGCAGCCACATCGAACGAGTCTCGCCGCTGCTTGGCCTACCCTCCGGAGTGTATCCGGTGGCTGGACTGACCGTCGGATGGCCGGTGTTTCGTCGCCCGATTTCAATGCGGCTTCCGCCGTCGGTCGTCGTCCATCGAGAACGCTACGACGACAGCGATCTCGAACGCGACGCCGCCTCTTACGACGCGCGTCGCCGTGAGCGCGAACCTGTCGCGCCCGGCAGCCTGAAGAACAACGATGTCTATCCGCCGCGCGACCGTGTGGGCTGGAGCGAAAACGTCGCCCGCCAATTATCCGTGCCGGAACGATTTGGCTTCGCCGCTTATCTGCGAACGAAAGGGTTCGATCTTGCCTGAAGACCTCCACCGCCATGCCACGCTGGTGGACGAGCACGAACCTCCCAGACCTAAAACCGCGCGTGCTCGTCATGCCGCCAGCCTGCTGGTCTGGCGCGAGGCCAGAAACACCACGGAAATTCTGATGGGCATGCGCGGTGCCCGCCATCGCTTCATGCCCAATCGCCTGGTGTTTCCCGGAGGAGCCGTCGACCGCGCCGACCTTTCGGCACAAGTCGCCACCGGCCTGTCACACCGAACCGAAACCGCTCTGCACCGGAACGCCAATCAGAAACTGGCGCGCGGACTGGGGGTCGCCGCCGCCCGCGAACTGTTCGAGGAGACCGGACTTTCCCTCGGATCCCCGCCCGTTCTGGACGGCCTGGAGTATCTGGCACGCGCCATCACACCGGCGGACAGCCCGATCCGCTTCAACGCCCGTTTTTTCTGCGTCCACGCATCCCGCGTCACCGGTGTACTGGGCGGCGACGGCGAACTGGAAAATCTACGGTTCTACGACATGGCCGAGGCGCTCGCATTGGACCTCGCGGCACCCACGCGGCGAATGTTGGAACAACTGCGCATCTGGCTGGCCATGAGCGAAGCGGAACGCGCGGCGCGCACACATGTCCCGGTGCTGAAGGACCGCGGCTGGAAGATGGAGTGACGGCTGTCCCGAAGTTACGCCGCCCGCCAGTTCTCTCCGTCGCGCACCACTTTTCCTTCAACTTCCATTTTCAGCAGATGCGCGAGCACATTGCGTTCCGCCGCGCGGCGCAGCCTCGGGTTTACCTGCGAATACAGCGTGTCCATCAAGGTATAAGTGCTGACCGGCCCTGCCTTTAGTTTTTCAGCGATCGCGTGCTCGCGCATGACCCGGTGCGCCAGCATCGCACGGACGAGCTCGCGCGGCTCCCGTAACGCCGGACCGTGGCCGGGCAGGTAGACATCGTCGTCACGCTTCAACAACACGTCGAGGCTGTTGAAATAATCCTTCATGTCGCCACCAGGCGGGCTGACGACGCTGGTGGACCAGGACATCACATGATCGGCGCTGAACAACACCTTATCGCCGTTTTGACCTGGCAACGAGAAGCACAGGTGATCGAGCGCGTGGCCCGGAGTATGAACAGCCGCCATGCCGGCGATCGTATCGCCGTCGCTCAATTTGATGTCGGCGTCGAACGTGTCCAGGCCTGATACCTTGAACCCCACTGTCGGTGCCCCGGTCTTCGCTTTCAGTTCGCCGGCCGCGCCAACGTGATCATGATGCGTGTGACTGATCAGGATCAATGAGACCTGACCCCCGGTATGCTTCATGATCGCTTCGACATGTTCCGGATGATCGTCCGGACCGGGATCGAGGATCACCAGGCCTTGCTCGGTATCGATGAGGTATGTGTTGGTGCCGTAATAGGTCATCGGGCCCGGGTTATTCGCCACGATACGGCTGATTCCCGGCATGATCGGCAATTTGACCCCGCGTTCGGGCTCCGGTTCGGTCAGAAAGGCCATGATTGTCCTCGGTGTCGTTGAAAAAGGTCATGCCGCAAAGCAGCACGGCTGGCAACCGAGAGGCCGTCGTGGCAGGATCGGCTCACCCGTCCAGGAGTGAATCCAATGGCCAAAGGGCGTTTGTTTGCGTCGTTCGATTACTCGCCGGCCCAGGAGGACGAGTTCAACGATTGGTACGACCAGGAGCATGTGCCGGAACGACTGCGGGTGCCCGGGTTCCTCAATGCGCAGCGCTGGGTGGGTGACGAGAACCCGAAAATCGCCGTCGCGACCTATGACCTGGAAACGCACGCCGTGATGAACAGTCCGGCGTATCAGGCGGTGGGAGGAGCCAACGGCTCTGTCTGGACGAAGCGGATCACGGCGATCGCGAAACGGCTGGTGCGGTTCGAGGGCATCCAAATCCTTCCCGGCGGCGTCACCGGTCCGGCGGAGGCGAATGGCTTGCTGGTGGCATCCATGGACGTCGACCCCGAGTACGAGGCCGAGTTCAATGACTGGTACAATCGAGAGCACCTTCCGCAACTCGGAGCGGTGCCGGGCGTTCTGGCCGCTCGCCGCTTCCAGGCGGCCGGCCAGGACGTCGACAGGAAATATCTCGCACTATATCACCTCACCTCGCCGGACGTATCCCGTTCCGACGACTGGGCAAAGGCCGCCAACACGCCGTGGACCGCGAAAATGCGGCCGCATTTCCGCGATCTGCTGGTCCTGCGCTGCAAGAAATACGTTCGTAAAGGCTGACCCATGCCGTTCCTTTCCCGCCGCCGGGCGATGCTGCTTGCGGGGGCCGGCACGCTTGCGACACCTGCCATCGCGCAGGCCAAACAGTATCCGGGCGTGACCGATACCGAGATCCTGCTCGGTCAGACCATGCCGTATAGCGGACCCGCGTCAGGTTACGCACCGATCGGACACGTCGAGATCGCATATACCAACTTCATCAACGACCAGGGCGGCATCAATGGCCGTAAGATCAGACTTTTGTCGCTCGATGACGGTTACAGCCCGCCAAAGACTTTGGAGCAGACAAGGCGTCTGGTCGAAGAAGAAAACGTAGCGTGCATCTATCAGCAACTCGGCACACCGACTTCGATGGCGACACGACGCTATCTCAATCAAAAGCAAGTGCCACAGTTGTTCGTCGCATCGGGCGCTACGCAGTTCGGCGACCGAGACAACTTCCCTTGGACGATGGGTTGGCAAATCAGTTACCAGATCGAGGGCCGGGTCTACGCGCGTTACGTGACGACCGAAAAGCCGAATGCGAAAATCGGTATCCTTTATCAGAATGACGACTCCGGCAAAGACTTCCTCAAAGGCTTTTCGGACGGATTGGGCGACAAAGTGAGTTCGATCGTGGCCGCGGTAAGTTATGAACCCACCGATCCGACTGTCGATTCCCAAATCGTCCAACTGCAAGCGTCGGGTGCCGATGCACTGTTTGCCGCCAGCATTCCGAAGTTCACGGCGATGGCGCTTCGAAAGGTCCGCGACCTGACCTGGAACCCGCTTTATGTCATCGCCAGTGTCGGTGCTTCGGTCTCATCCGGACTGGCGCCGGCGGGTCTCGACAAAGCGGTCGGTCTGGTCACCGGTGCCTATCTCAAGGACCCGTCGGACCCGCAATGGACGGATGACCCGGGGTTCAAGGACTGGCTGGCGTTCATGAAAAAATACCAGCCCAACGGCGATCTCACCGACGGGAGCAACGTCTATGGCTACAGCGCGACACAGACTCTCGCCATTACACTGAAACAGTGCGGGGAGAATCTGTCGCGGGAAAATATCATCTTCCAGGCCGCGAGTTTGGATATCGAGCTGCCGATGCTGCACCGGGGTATTCGCTTCCACACGACACCGACCGATTATTACGGGATGAAAAAGATGAGGTTGCAACGGTTCGATGGCAAGGCATGGGTTCCGTTCGGTGAGCCGGTCGGAGTGTAAAAGGCAAGGGGGCCTGATCGATGTCCGATTATGACCTGGTGATCGAAGGCGGCACGGTCGTGACCCCCGCCGATATGTTCCGGTCGGACATTGGAATCGCGGATGGCCGGATCCGGGCGGTCGGCTTAGCACTGAAGGGCGCTCGCACGCTGGACGCCCATGGGATGCTGGTTATGCCGGGAGGTGTCGACACGCATTGCCATATCCAGCAATTGCGCGCCGACGGCACCACCGATGAAGAAACGTTTGTCACCGGCAGCACGTCGGCGCTGGCCGGCGGCACCACCAGCGTCATTACGTTCTCAACCCAGTTCAAGGGCCACGGCATCAGCGAACCCCTCGCCGAGTATCGCCGCCTCGCCGCCGCGTCGATGGTGGATTACAGCTTCCACCAGATCATCACCGACGCATCCGATGACGTGATTTTCCGGGAAGTGCCGGAGGTTGTCGCCTCCGGCATCCGCAGTCTGAAAGTGTTCCTTACCTACGACCCGCTGCACCTGGATGATCGCCAGTTCCTGCGCGTGTTGGCCGCCGCCCGCCGCACCGGAGCGTTGGTTACGGTCCATTGCGAAAACTACGAAGCCATTCGCTGGCGCATCGCGGCGCTGCTGGCGGATGGCCGCACCGGACCGAAATATCATGCCTGGTCAAGGCCCAGTATGGTGGAGCGCGAAGCGGCGCATCGGGCGATCGCGCTGGCTGAAATGGTCGATCAGCCAATTCAGATATTTCACGTATCGTGCCCGGAAGTCGCGGATGAAATCGCCCGCGCGCGGGCACGCGGCGTCAAGGTTTGGGGGGAGACCTGTCCGCAGTATTTCGTTCTGTCATCCGATCATATGGACCGGCCCGGCTTCGAGGGAGCGAAGTTCATGTGCAGTC
>JBEKGV010000076.1:0-9735 GCA_050012615.1 Acetobacteraceae bacterium
CGGATCATCGACCGCCACATGTATTGCTTGCTGCAAGCAATGCGGATGAATTCCAGCGACCAGTCTTTGTTTTTGGTGTACTTCGGAATGCCCACGGAATGGCCGTCGACCCAGGTCTTGCTTTGCGACTTCTCAGTCTTGCCTGGTACGGTATCCCATATCCACTTGCCACCCGATTTGGAAACCTTCGGATCGTTGATCAACGTGCCGTAAGGCGCGAACGTTTCAACGATCGCGTAACGGTCGCTTTGACCGCCGGCGACGATTTCCTCGAAATCCCATGTCATCGCTTCGGGCGGGACAACTTTGTCCTTGGTCACGAATCCTGACCAAAATTCGAGCGCCTCGACCGCCCGGGGACTATTGATCAGAATTTCACCGGTCTTGAAATCGACCGTGCCGCCGCCGGCGGAATAAAGCCATGGCGAAAAGCTACTGAACATCGCCGCACCCTGACGGCCATTCAATCCAAAGCCATAACGTTCCGGCGGATGATTGAGCGCGATCGTGGCCTGTCGCAATTCCTCGAACGTCTCTGGCAGTTTGGTGATCCCGGCCTGATCCAGCAAATATTTCTGGTAATGCATGATGCCTGTCGTGATGCGGTACGGGATACCGATTATCCTGCCGTCATAGGTCGCCGCTTTTTTGCTGCCGGCGAGAAAGTCGTTCCAGTCCCAGTCCGGGTCGCGCGCCAGGATTTTCGCCGCGACTTCCTCATGGTCGTCGAAGTGCGGGCTGAGCCAACCCGTCATGGCCGGCGAGAATTGCACGATGTCGATCCCGCTGGATCCGGAGTTAAGTTCCGTCTTCAAACGCGCGCGCCAGGGATCGACCGGCAGCAACGTGAAGTCGACTTTGATCCCGGTCTGCTTCTCGAATTCCGGAGCAACCTCCTCAACCAACACCCAATGCCATGGACCGTTGTCGCCGACGTAAATCAGCTTGTCCGGTTTCGTCTGCGCCAACGCGGGCATCGCTAACGTGGCGGCCGTTCCCGCCAGCAAATCTCGCCGCTTCATCCCTTGACCGCTCCCGAAGAAAGGCCCGCGACCAAATGGCGTTGGGCGAGGAAAGAGAAAACGATAACCGGCAGGATCACCAGCACGCCCGAAGCTGTCATGCCTCCCCAGTCGACGCCGGTGTCGCCGCCGGAGAACGCCGCCATCAACACCGGCAGCGTGCGCGTCGCGTTGTTGGTCAAGACGGCGGCAAACAGAAAATCATTCCATGCCAGTTGCAAACACAAGATGCTCGCGGCCACCAGGCCTGGGCGTATCAATGGCAGAACGACATGGAAAAATGCCTGATACCGGCTGGCGCCGTCGACCCACGCGCTCTCCTCGAGTTCGCGCGGCAAATCCTCAAAGAAGCCGCGCATGATCCAGACGACCAGGGGCAGGCTGAACGTCGAATAGGCGAGGATGACGCTGGATCGGGTCGTGGTCAGGCCGATTTTGCTGAACAGCACGTACATCGGAACAAGCACCGCGATCGGCGGCAACATCCGCATGGCCAGCAGGCCAAAGAACAGGAAATTCCGGCCGAAAAAGGGAAACCGGGCGAAGGCGTAAGCGGCGGGGACGCCAACGAAAAGCGACAGGCTCACCGCTCCGCTCGACACCAATAGGCTGTTGAAGAAGGCCTGAACGAAATCCGCACGGCCGAACACGGCGGCGTAATTCTCCCAGGTCGGCCACCAGACGAACAATGGTGGATTGGCGAAGACCTGCAATCGAGTCTTCAGCGACAGTCCGATGATCCACAGCAACGGAAACAGGAACGCTGCTGTCAGGGCGATCAGCGCGGTGTAGACACCGCCGGCGAACAGCAGCTTGCCGCCGCGCGAGCCGACGTAATTCATCGCGGCCATCAGTTGGCGTCCCGCCGCCGGACGGTAGACATGAACACCAGACACAGCAGCATCGACATCAGCAGCATCAACCAGGATGCCGCCGCGCCGAGACTCAAATCGAATCGCACGAACGACGCGAGATAGGTGAATTGCGACAGCGTCATGGTCGCGTTGGCCGGTCCTCCGCCGGTTAGCACATAAATGTTGTCGAATGCCCGGAACTCGAAAATCGTCCGCAGCAGCAGCGCGACCAGGATGTAGGGCCGGAGCAGTGGCAGCGTGATGTGCCAGAACATTTGCCAGACGCTGGCGCCGTCGATCCGCGCCGCCTCCACCGGTTCATGCGGTAAGGATCGCAGGCCCGCGAGCAACAGGATCGAGACATAGGGCGCGTTCTGCCAAACATTCACCAGAGCGACCGCGAACAGCGCGGTGTCGGGGCGGCCCAGCCAAACGATGTGCTCGCCGATCCAGTAGTTGATGACGCCGTGGTCGGGGTCCAGCAGCAGCTTCCAGCAAAACGCGGCGACCACGGGAGTGATCATCATCGGCACGATCAGACATGTTCGGAAGATCGCGATATACGGGAGATCGATATTCAATAGTAAAGCGATCCCCAGCCCGCAGAGCAACTCGGCGCTCACGGTGGCGGCGGTATAGAACAACGTAAGTCTGATGGTGCCGATGAAGTCGGGATCGGTCAGCAAATCCTCATAATTCGCCGTGCCAACGAATTTGCCGTCGAACAGTCCGAGTTCGGGGGCCCAGCCCTGGAAGCTCAGAAATCCGGAGAACAGCAGGGGGAGGCCAAAAACACATAGCATGAGCAGGGTGGTCGGCATCACGGCGAACGTAATGAACTGCCGGTCGAGCCAGCGTCCCGGCGACGGCAGCCGCACCGTTCCTCCCGGTATCGCGGCCGCGAGGCCGGTCTGAGCCGATGTGGTCGTCGTTCCTGCCATATCCCGTCAAATCCTGTCGCGGGTTACCTCGACTGATAGACGGTGCGTGCCGCGATGTCATCCGCCTGGCGGATGGCCTCCCCCGTGAGATCGCACCGTTCGCGCGTCGGCCGAAGCTGTCGGCGCATTTCCCTTCCACTTCCAGCGCGCGCCGGATTGCGGCAGAGTTGACCCATGCACTTCGATCTTAAACTGTGGCGGCTCACCGCTGGATTGCGGGATCGCATCACCTGGTCCGTTTTGCTCGGCCTCCTGGCCCTGTGTGTGGGGATCGCGCGGTTTGCGTTCCTCGGTCGATTTCTGGCCGGCGTCTTCCGCGGTGATCCGTGGCGCATGCTGATGCTTCCGTTGGTCCTGACCGCTGTGGCGATTTTGCTGCGGTCGGGGCTCGACCACGCTCGCACGATGATCGCGTACAAGACCGCCTCGCGGGTTCAGGAGGTGCTGCGCGCGCGTCTGTTCGACAAGATTCTGGCTCTGGGGCCGGCTTGGTTCGGAGCGGAACGAACCGGCGGCGTCATGTTGTCGATGGTCGACGGCGTGGAGCAATTGCAGACGTTCTTCGGCCAGTACCTGCCGCAGGTGGCCATCGCGATCTGCGCGCCGGTGGCGATCTTCTTCTTCATCGCCTGGTGGGACCTCCCTGTCGCCTCCGTCATGCTGGGCGCCGCGCTGTTCACCCTGGTGCTGCCCGCGTCGGTGCACCGCAAGACGGAACGCGCCTCCAGAGGGCGTCAGCGTGCGTTCAAGTCGTTCGGAGAGGAGTTCCTGGACGCCGTTCAGGGCCTGCCGACCCTGAAGGCCTTCGGGCAGAGCAAGGCCTATGGCGCGATGCTGGGCGCCAAGGCGCGCGCCCTGTCGGATGCGACGTTCTGGGTGCTGGCGCTGAACGTGCTGACCCGCGGCATCACGGACCTCGGCACTGGGGTAGGCGCCGCGGCGGCGTTGGCACTGGGAGCCTGGCGGGTCCAGCACGGCGACATGTCGCTCGAAGCGTTGCTGATCGTGCTGATGGCGGGCACCGAGATCTTCCGTCCGTTGCGCGACCTGCGAACGGTGCTGCACGCGGGAATGAACGGCCAGTCGGCGGCGGCTGGGATCAATGCGCTGTTAGATACGCCGATCACGGCGCCGGGTGCGCCAACCCGCTCGGCAGGTGCGGCGATAGGTCCCCCGGTCAAGCCGGGGGATGACGGGGTTTATGCGCCGGGGGATGACGGCGCTTATGTGACGATGGATGACGGGGGGAAGAAGGGGGATGACGCCGCGCGGTTGGCTATTCGACCGGAGATCGCCTTCGACAACGTCAGCTTTGCTTACCCCGGTGGGCGACGGGCCGCGCATACCGGACTGACCTTCACCATCGCCGCTGGGGAGCGGGTGGGGATCGTGGGACCCAGCGGCTCCGGCAAATCGTCCATCGTGAGGCTTTTGCTGCGGCTGCATGACCCGCAGGCGGGAGCCATTCGGATCGGCGGACATGACCTGCGTTCGCTCGATCCCGACGCGGTGCGCGGCATGATCGCGGTGGTCTCGCAGGACACCTGGCTGTTCCATGGCTCGGTCGAGGACAACCTCCGACTGGGCCGGCCGGATGCGTCCGAGGCTGACCTTGTCGCTGCAGCTCGCGCCGCGAATGCGCACGACTTCATCATGGCGTTGCCGGACGGGTATCAGACCGCGATCGGCGAGCGGGGATCGCAACTTTCGGGTGGACAACGGCAACGCCTCGCGATCGCGCGGGCGCTGCTGCGGGATGCGCCGATCCTGGTGCTTGACGAAGCGCTGTCCTCGGTCGACGCCGAAAACGAGGCGGTGATCCAGCAAGCTTTGGACCGCCTGATGATCGGCAGGACAACTCTGATCCTGGCGCACCGCCTGTCCAGCGTCATTGGCGCCGACCGCATTCTGGTGCTTGAAGATGGCGCGGTGGTGCAGGCCGGCACACATGCCGCGCTGATCGCGAAGGAAGGCCCGTATCGGCGGCTGATGGGTCCGCAAATGGCGGAGGCTCGGGACAGCGAAATCGTTCTCGCCGAACCAGCGGCACGGCAGGCGGAAACCGAAACCGCGACCAGTGCGACGGTCACCAGTATCGCCGAAGACGCTGCCTCGGTGGGTTGGCCGGAGACGATCCGGACTTTGATGCATTTCGTTCGCCCTTACCGAGGTCAACTCAGCATCGTCATGGTGTGCGGCATTTTGCGGGTGATCGCGTTCATCGGCGTCGGCGTCATCGGCGCGCTGCTGTTGGGCGCTGTGCGAAATCACCAGCCGACGGCTGGCCTGGTGGTGGCGCTGCTGATCACGGCTCCGTTGGCCGGCGTGCTGCACTGGCTCGAGTCCTGGATCGCGCATGCAATGGCTTACGCGTTGCTGGCGGAGATGCGGATCCAGCTGTTCCGGAAGCTCGACGCGCTGGCGCCGGCGTATTTGTTGCGCCGCCGTTCGGGCGATCTGGTCGCGCTGGCGACACAGGACGTTGAGACGGTGGAATATTTCTTTGCCCACACGATCGCTCCGGCCATCGTGGCGTTTCTGGTGCCGGCCGCGGTGCTGATCGCGTTGGCGGTGATCGCGTGGCCATTGGCGATCGCTCTGGCGCCGTTCCTCATTTACGCCGCGGCCTCGCCGATGCGCGGACGGAAGCGGATCGATGCGCTTGGATCGGCGGCGCGCGGTGCGCTGGGTGGACTTGCCGCGTACGTTTCGGAAACGATTCAGGGCATGGGGGAGTTGGTGGCGTTCAATGCGGTGGGACGGCGCCGTGACGGATTCATGGACGCCGTCCGGCAGTATCAGGCGACGCGCCTCCGCTTGCTCGCCGATCTGAGTTTCCAGACCAGTGCGTTGGAGGTCGCGACCGGGTTAGGTGGACTCGCGGTTGGCGGGGTCGGTGCGATGATGGTGCAGCAGGGCTGGTTCTCGCCGGTGTTGCTGCCTCTGTTCGTGTTGATTTCGGTCGCCGCCTTCTTGCCGGTGTCGGAGATCGCCCAGGTGGGGCGGCAACTGGCGGATACGATCGCTTCGACGCGGAGGTTGCACGTGGTGCACGCCGAGCCGGTGGCGATTCTCGACGGCACGATTGTTCCGGCGGTGCGGCAGGGCGGCTCGGCGGTTCGGTTTGAACATGTGACGTTTACCTATCCCGGCCGGACGCGTCAGGCGCTGTCGGATGTGTCGTTCGAGATTCCAGCCGGGGCGACCGTCGCTCTGGTCGGGCCGTCGGGGGCCGGGAAGACGACGATCGCCAATCTGCTGCTGCGGTTCTGGGATCCTCAGGGTGGGCGCATCTTGCTGGATGGCGTTCCGCCGCCGGAGCTGACACTCGATGGGCTGCGGGGACGGATCGCTCTGGTGGCGCAGGACACGTATCTGTTCAACGATACGCTGGAGGCGAATGTGCGCCTCGCGCGGCCCGATGCGACGCGGGAGCAGGTGGGGTTGGCGTTGTCTCGCGCGGCGCTGGCGGAGTTCGTCGCCGGACTGCCGGAGGGGCTGGCGACCAAGGTCGGCGAGCGCGGTGTGCAGTTGTCGGGTGGACAGCGGCAACGCATCGCCATCGCTCGGGCGTTTTTGAAGGATGCGCCGTTGTTGGTGTTGGACGAGGCGACGTCGCATCTCGACACGATCAGCGAGCAGGCGGTGCGGTCGGCACTGGGCCAGCTGATGGTGGACCGGACGACGATCGTGGTGGCGCATCGGCTGTCGACGATCCGGGCGGCGGATCTGATTTTGGTGCTGGATGGCGGGTGGTTGGTTGAGTCAGGGACGCATGGGGTGTTGATGGCGCGGGGCGGGGTTTACGCACGGCTGGTGGGGCGGCAGTTGGCGGCGGTGGCGTAAGCTGGGTTCCGCGCTTTATCGTCATAGCCGGGTCAAGCACCACAAGTGCTAAGATAAGGTCGTTGAGAGCGTGGCACTGTCCTTTAAACGTCATGGCCCGGCTGGTCCGGGCCACCCGTAGCAGCATGTTGCCGCGACAGGTCCCCCGGACGAGCCGGGGGATGACGGAATGTTGTACGGGTGCCCGATCGAAACCTGGCTTAATTTAACGCCCATGGGGTCGAGCCCGGCCATGACGGGCTACCGGCAATGACGTGATTATCAAATGTCGTGCGTTATGCGTTCGTCGACAGGTACTAAACGATCCGCCCGTGGCAGAACTTATACTTTTTGCCCGACCCGCACGGACAGGCAGCATTGCGTCCGACCGTGCCCCAGGTCGACGGATTGGCCGGGTCGATCGCCCCCGCAGCGGGCCGCGACGACCCAATCATGACCGCCCCCTCCGACCAGGCCGGTTCCAGCTCGCCGACATCCCCACCCGCGCCGAAGCCGGAACCGGGCGCCGGATGCACCTCCTGCATCAGCGCCGAAGCGAACGGCATCGGAGGCGGCGGCGGTTGCTCCTGGGCGATTTCAACGCGCGCCAGCATCGCCGTGACGCGTTCTTTCAACTCGTCCAGCATGAAATTGAACAGAACGAACGCCTCGGACTTGTATTCGTTCAGCGGGTCACGTTGCCCGTAAGCGCGCAGGCCGATCCCCTGGCGGAGATGGTCAAGAGCGTAAAGATGCTCCTTCCACACCGTATCCAGCATCTGGATCAGGATGCTTCGCTCGATGAAATGCATCGTGTCGGCGCCAAAACGCTGTTCCTTGTCGGCGGACAATTGCGTGGCCGCCTGCTCGATGCGTTCCTCCAGAGCTGACTCGTCGATACCCTCCTCGCGGCCCCATTGCTCGACAGGCAGATCGACAGCGAGAACCCGGTTCAATTCCGCCGCGAGTTCGGCGAGTTCCCAGTTTTCAGTCAAACCTTTTTCCGGAACGCGAGCCCGGACCATGGTGGCCAGGATCTCATTCCGCATGTCCGAGATGGTTTCGGATACGTCAGGGGTCCGCATGAACTCCTTGCGCTGCGCATAGACCTCCTTGCGCTGAGCGTTCATGACGTCATCGTATTTCAGGACGTTCTTGCGCATATCGAAGTTGCGCGCCTCGACCTTCTTCTGGGCTTTCTCCAGCGCCTTGTTGATCCAGGGATGAACGATCGCCTCGCCCTGCTGCAAGCCCAATCGTTGCAGCATCCCGCCCATCCGGTCGGAGCCGAAGATGCGCATCAGATCGTCTTCGAGCGACAGGAAGAACCGCGATTGACCGGGGTCGCCTTGGCGCCCTGAGCGGCCGCGTAACTGATTGTCCACGCGACGGCTTTCGTGGCGTTCGGTGCCGATGACCAACAATCCGCCCGCCTGCTTCACGACCTCATGCGCGACGGCGATCTCCGACTGTACTTGTTCCTGAATAGCCGAGCGCCGCGCCTCATCTTCGATGCCGTCGAGTTCTTTGCGCAGCCGCATTTCAAGGTTGCCGCCCAACTTGATGTCGGTGCCGCGGCCGGCCATGTTGGTGGCGATGGTGACCGCGCCCGGCGCTCCGGCCTGCGCGACGATTTCCGACTCCTGCTCGTGATATCGTGCGTTCAGCACAGCGTGCGGGACGCGCTTCGATTTCAGCAACTCGCTGATGATTTCGCTTTTTTCGATCGACGTGGTGCCGACGAGGACCGGCTGATCCCGGCTGCGTGCCTCGTCGATCAGCTTCGCCACCGCCTCATATTTCTCGGCGGCGGTGCGATAGACCTCGTCGTGCTCGTCGTTGCGGATGACGAGCACATTGTTGGGGATTTCGATGACCTCCAGCTTATAGATCTCGGCGAACTCGTCCGCTTCGGTCATGGCGGTGCCGGTCATGCCCGCCAGTTTCGGATACAGCCGGAAGTAGTTCTGGAACGTGATCGAGGCCAGGGTTTGATTTTCCGGCTGAACCGTCACGTGTTCCTTGGCTTCCAGCGCCTGATGCAGCCCTTCCGAGAACCGCCGTCCGTGCATCATGCGGCCGGTGAATTCATCGATCAGGATGACCTCGCCGTTGCGGACGATATAGTCGACGTCGCGAGCGTACAGCGTATGCGCTCGCAGGGATTGTTGCGCGTGGTGAACCAATGAAACATTGAAAATATCGTACATATTGCCTTCGGTAAGTACACCGGCGGCGCGCAGCATGTCTTCGACGCGTTCCGCGCCTGGCTCCGTCAAGGCCACGGTGCGTAGCTTTTCGTCTTTCTCGTAGGTTTCGGGGTCAGTGACCAGGACCTTCACCACTTCATCGACCTGGCGGTACAAATCCGAACTGTCATCGGCCGGACCGGAGATGATCAAAGGTGTCCGGGCCTCATCGATCAAAATCGAATCGACTTCGTCGACGATGGCGTAATTGAAGTCCCGCTGGACCATGTCTTCCAGCCGGTAGCGCATATTGTCGCGCAGGTAGTCGAACCCGAATTCGTTGTTGGTGCCGTAGGTGATGTCGCACTGGTACTGAGCGCGCCGCTGCATATCGTCCAGATCGTGCACGATCACGCCGACCGTCATGCCGAGGAACCCGTAGATTTGTCCCATCCAGTCGGCATCGCGCCTGGCGAGATAGTCGTTCACCGTTACGACATGCACGCCTTTGCCGGCGAGCGCGTTCAAATAGACCGGAAGGGTCGCGACGAGCGTCTTGCCTTCGCCGGTTTTCATCTCGGCGATTTTGCCCTCGTGGAGGACCATGCCGCCGACCATTTGGACGTCGAAGTGGCGCTGGCCAAGGACACGCCGGCTCGCCTCGCGCACCACCGCGAATGCCTCGGGCAGCAACTCGTCCAGCGTCGCGCCCTCGGCCAGACGATCCCGGAACTCGACGGTCTTCGCGGCCAGGGCTTCGTCCGACAGCGCTTCCATCGCCGACTCGAGCGCGGAGATTTTCGGTACGCGGCGCTGATAGGCTCGCAGCGCGCGATCGTTCGAATTCGGGAAGACCGCGCGGGTCAGGGATGCGAACATGAAATCCTTCGTGGGGCGGCCAGGC
>JBEKGV010000077.1:0-9728 GCA_050012615.1 Acetobacteraceae bacterium
CGTCGTTTTGCGTGCGACAGGTGATAGCTGGGTACAGGTTAAGGAGCGTGGCGGTCAGCAGTTGATCGGCAAACTGATGACAGCGGGTGAGACGTTCCCCGTGCCTGACCGTGCCAACCTCCTCCTGACCACGGGAAATGCCGGGCGGGTTGAGGTCGTCGTCGATGGAGCCGTGATGCCGTCGCTTGGAGCAGTAGGCATGGCGCGCAAAGATGTGCCTCTGGATCCGGATCAGCTAAAGGCGGGAACCGCGACCCTGCCCCCGGCGAAGCGCTAGCCGCCAATCCCTGGCGGCCAAACCCTGGCGGAAGGCCGCCGGCTCGCTTATCTTCTGGATCGTGGCGCCTCGGCGGAGCGGCCGGGCCAGTTGGGAGTCCCCTATGAACTATCGCCCCTATCAGGAGATCCACCGGCGCGCCTCGCGCCGGGTGTACGTGGGAAAGGTCCCGGTTGGCGACGGTGCGCCGATCACGGTGCAAACGATGACCAACACGTTAACCACCGATGTTGCCGGTACGGTGGCGCAGATCCACCGCGCCGAGGCCGCGGGCGTCGATATCGTTCGCGTTTCGTGTCCCGATCAGCCCAGTGCGCTGGCTCTGAAGGACATCGTGAAGCAGGTGGATGTGCCGATCGTGGCCGATATCCATTTCCACTATCGCCGCGCGATCGAGGCCGCCGAGAGCGGCGCTGCCTGTCTCCGCATCAACCCCGGCAATATCGGCAGCGATGAGCGGGTGCGGGAGGTGGTGAAGGCGGCGCGCGATCACGGCTGCTCGATGCGGATCGGTGTGAATGCCGGCTCGCTGGAACGGCATCTGCTGGAGAAATACGGCGAGCCGAACCCGGAGGCGCTCGTCGAAAGCGCGCTGTATCACGCGAATATCTTGCAGCAGCACGATTTCCACGACTTCAAGATCAGCGTGAAGGCGTCCGACGTGTTCCTGGCGGTCGCGGCGTATCAGCAGCTGGCCGAGGTGTGCGATCACCCGCTCCATATCGGCATCACCGAAGCCGGCGGCCGCCGGATGGGTACGGTGAAGTCGGCGGTCGGTCTTGGCTCGCTGCTCTGGGCCGGGATCGGCGATACGTTGCGCGTGTCGCTTTCCGACGAGCCCGAGGAAGAGGTGCGGGTCGGCTGGGACCTGCTGAAGTCACTCGGCATCCGGCATCGCGGGGTTAAGGTGATCTCGTGCCCGTCCTGCGCTCGGCAGGGATTTAACGTGATTGAAACGGTGCGGACGCTGGAGGACCGGTTGGCGCATATCGAAACGCCGCTGACGCTTTCGATCATCGGATGCGTGGTGAACGGGCCGGGCGAGGCGCTGATGACCGACCTCGGGGTGACCGGTGGCGGCAACGGGCGGCACATGATTTACAGCGCGGGGAAGACCGACCACACGACCGACGGGGCGACGATGGTGGATCATATCGTTGAGCTGGTGGAAGCGAAGGCAAGCGAGTTGAAGCGTGCCGCGGACGCGGAGAAGCTGGCGGCTGAGTAACGTGTGCGGTGGGAAGGCAGCCCGTCCCGAAACCATCCGTTCTGGACCAATTCGATTATCTTGGGTTCGTGCATGGTGACCGGCGATGGCGAAGCAAAAATGGCAAACGTTTGTACACGTGGGATGAACTGCACGGGGAAATCGAAGTCTACAATGCCCGAGGCAAACACCTGGGCGTATTGGACCCCATCACGGGAGCCTTGATCAAGGACGCGGTGCCAGGGAGACGGGTCGATGTGTAGCGCGTTAGCCGAACCAGGCCGACCAAGCTTTTTCACCCTCTACAGTCAGGGCCTGGCCCTGGCGGACGAAATCGATGACTTCATCGACCTGTGGCATGAAGGAGCGGGTTCACAGGCCGGCAATGTGGCGCTTTACGAATATCTCGGTCTAACGCGTGACGAATACGAGGTCTGGGTGCTGGACCCAGATGTATTGCCCCAAATTCTGATCGCGCGCCGCGATTCGCGACCGTTGCCTGAGGTCATGAAGGAGTACCTCGATGAATTGCTGGTCGCGGCTCACGCCTCAGACTCAGCCACGATAAAAGCGCTCAGAAGCTGGCTGGCGAAGCGGTGATCACGACTCCCGCCGAGATCAATTTGGCGGGTATGGATGTTTTGAGCTGACACGTTTCACGATTTTCTGATTCGCATGACCCCAGCATCGTCACGTTACTGCCATCATTCTTCCTCTCCCGCGCGAGAGAGATTGACCTGACAATCTGACCAGGCAAGGTGATGCAAGAACCTCAAGGGAGAGATCCATGCCAACCGTGATCCTGTGCCGCCCGCTGCATGAAAGCGGTATGAAATTATTGAATGAGCGCGGCGACATCACCGTGCGGCAATTGAACAGACCCTCGAAGGATCAGCTTTTGGCGAGCGTCTCCGACGCCGCCGCGGTTGTCGTGGGACTGGAACAGGTCGATGACGCTCTGCTGGCACGCGCGCCAGGACTAAAGATCGTCTCGCGCTTTGGCGTCGGTTACGACACCGTTGATATTCCGGCGTGCACACGCAAAGGCGTCGTGGTTGGGGTGACCAATGGCGCCAACGACCTGGCGGTGGCCGAGCACACGATGATGCTAATGCTCGCGGTGGCACGGCGCACGATTGAAATGGATGCCTCGGTGCGGGCCGGTACCTGGATGATTCGCGAGGGGCGGCCGATGGGCGAACTGTCCGGCCGGCGCATTCTGATCGTCGGATATGGGCGGATCGGCACGCGGGTGGCCCGGTTGTGTCAGGCGTTCGGAATGATAACGCTGGTGTGCGATCCGGCATTCCCGGTGCCGCGTATCGCGGCGGATGGCCATATCCCGGTCACCGATATCGCGGCGACCCTGCCGAACGTCGACGTCGTTACGCTGCATTCACCCCTGAGCGACGCGACGCATCACCTGATGAACCGTGAAATGATCGGGCTGCTACGGCCGCATGCGTGGCTGATCAACGCGGCGCGTGGACCGCTGGTCGACGAGGCGGCGTTGTACGAAGCCTTATCTTCCGGCCGGTTGGCCGCCGCGGGCCTGGACGTGCTGGCGCAGGAGCCCGCGAAAGCGGACAATCCTCTGTTCGGATTGAAGAACGTCGTGTTGAGCCCGCACAACGCCGCGGCGCCGATGGAATGTTACGAGAAGATGTCGATCCGCGCCGCGAAGAATATCGTTGAAGCGCTGGACGGCGACCTGGACCCGGGTTTCGTGGTCAATCCGGAGACGCTGCCGAACCGGCGCAACGTTTAGCTCGGCGTGTGCCGGCGGCTGAGCACGTTGTGAAATGCCTGCATCACGTCTTGTCCGAAGCACGCGAAAATGACTTCCGTCATTGTTTCGTTCGAAGCAAGGTATGAGGCGGTCGTATCGACAGCGATTCCGGCGGCATCGGGAATGGGGTAGCCGTAGATGCCGCAACTGATCGCGGGAAAGGCAACACTGCGGATCCCGTGCGCTACGGCCAGTGTCAGACTTTCTCGGTAGCAGCTCGCAAGCAACGCCGGTTCGTTCCGGGTACCACCATGCCAGACAGGGCCGACAGTGTGGATCACGTGCCGCGCCTTGAGCCGGTAGCCGCGCGTGATCTTTGCCTGACCGGTCGGGCATCCGTGCAGCGTGCGGCACTCCGTGAGCAACTCGGGGCCGGCGGCGCGATGGATGGCGCCGTCGACGCCGCCGCCTCCCAGTAACGATTCGTTCGCGGCGTTGACGATGGCATCAACGTCGAGCGTGGTGATGTCGGCGGCGCGGACGGAGATGCGGTGCATCGGGGCCGTTTAGTTCTTCGTTCTGTCCACCAGCGCGTTCTGCGAAATCCACGGCATCATCGCGCGCAGCTTTTCGCCGATCTTCTCGATCGGGTGCTCGGACAGCCGGCGGCGGGTGGCTTTGAAGCTGGACTGGTTCACCTTGTTCTCCAGCATCCAATCGCGCGCGAAGCGGCCGGATTGGATATCGGCCAGCACACGCTTCATTTCGGCGCGGGTTTCCGCCGTGATGATCCTCGGTCCCGACACATACTCGCCGTACTCGGCCGTGTTGCTAATGGAATAATTCATGTTGGCGATGCCGCCTTCATAGATCAGGTCGACGATCAGTTTTACCTCGTGCAGGCACTCGAAATATGCCATTTCGGGAGCGTAACCGGCTTCGACGAGCGTTTCGTAACCGCCTTTGATCAGCTCGACGAGGCCGCCGCACAGCACGACCTGCTCGCCGAACAGATCGGTTTCGCACTCTTCCTTGAACGTCGTCTCGATGATGCCGGCCCGTCCGCCGCCGATCGCCGAGGCATAGGACAGGGCCACTTCCAGCGCGTTGCCGGATGGGTTCTGTGATACCGCGACGAGGCACGGCACACCGCCGCCGCGCAGATACTCGCTGCGCACCGTGTGTCCGGGCCCTTTCGGCGCGATCATGAACACGTCGATGTCGGGCCGCGGATCGAGCAGGTTGAAGTGCACGTTCAAGCCATGCGCGAACGCCAGCGCGGCGCCGGACTTCATGTTTGAGCCAAGCTTTTCGCGGTAAAGATCGCCCTGGCCTTCATCCGGGGTCAGCACCATCACGACGTCGGCCCATTTCGCGCAATCGGCGGGATCCATGACTTTCAGGCCGGCGGTCTCGGCTTTCGCGACGCCGGCGGACCCTGGGCGCAGACCGATGGCGAGGTTCTTCGCGCCGCTGTCCTTCAGGTTGTTGGCATGAGCGTGGCCCTGGCTGCCATAGCCGATGATGGCGACGTTCTTCCCCTTGATCAGGTTCACATCGGCGTCGCGGTCATAGTAGACGCGCATGGTTTCGTTCCTTCTTAGTGATCGGAGTGAAGCGTGGAAATCGTGCGGGCACCGCGCGCGAGAGCGGCGATGCCGGTACGGGAGACCTCGGCCAGGCCAAGGTCACGCATGAGGTCGATGAAGGCGTCGAGTTTCTCGGATGCGCCGGTGATTTCGAAGACAAAACTTCCGGTGGTGGTGTCGACGACACGAGCTCGGAACGTTTCCGCGATACGCAAGGCCTCGACACGCTTTTCACCGGTACCGACGACTTTTACCAGGGCCATTTCGCGGGCGATATGCGGCCCTTCCTCGGTCAGATCGGAGACCCGATGCACCTGCACCAGGCGGTCGAGTTGCGCCTTGATCTGAGTGATCACCATGGACGTACCGGAAGTGACGACATTGATCCGAGACAACGCGCCGTCGGCCTCGACCGGCGCCACGGTCAGGCTGTCGATGTTATAGCCACGACCCGTGAAGAGTCCGATGACGCGTGCGAGAATGCCGGCTTCATTGTCGACAAGCACCGAAATCGTCGCGGTGCGGGTGTTATCCAGTGGCTGGCCGGACATGGGTTCAATCCGTCTTTCGGTTCGTCATGGCTCGTTCGGTGCGCGATAGAATGTGCGATCCGACCATTCCCACATCGTCATGGCCGGGTCGAGCCCGGCCATGACGAAAAAGGGCACATGGACTCTATTTCAGACCAGAACGAGGCCCTGATCGGTGATCGCGGCGGCATCGTCTTCCGATCCGACGCCGAGGATCATTTCGTTGTGCGCGGCGCCGCTCGGGATCATCGGGAAGCAATTTTCTTTCGGGTCGACCGCGATGTCGGCGATGACGGCGGTGTCGCTGGCCAGCATCTCGTGGATAACGGCATCCAGTTCATCGACGGACTTCGCGCGCAGTCCCTTGGCATGGAATGCGTCCGCCAACTTCACGAAATCCGGCAACGCGGCGGAGTAGCTCTCGGAATATCGGCCGCCATGCAGCAACTCCTGCCACTGGCGCACCATCCCCATGTATTCGTTGTTGAGGATGAACACTTTCACCGGCAGGCGATATTGCGCCAGCGTTCCCATTTCCTGGATGTTCATCAGCACCGAGGCCTCGCCGGCGATGTCGATGACCAGCGCGTCGGGGTGCGCGATCTGCACTCCCATCGCGGCGGGTAGTCCATATCCCATGGTACCAAGCCCACCGGAGGTCATCCAGTGGTTAGGGCGATCGAAATGGAAGTATTGCGCGGCCCACATCTGGTGCTGACCGACCTCGGTCGTAATGAATATGTCTTTCTTTACCGCGCGGGTGATGTCGTACAGCCGCTGGATCGCGTATTGCGGCCGGATGATCGCGCCCGGTGTCATATCCTGAGTGTAGGCAAGGCACTTTTTATCACGCCATTCGTCGATTTGCCGCCACCAGGTGGTCAGCGCGGGTGCATCGACCGGGGTTGGATCTTCTTTCCACGCGGCCAGCAGCGCGTCGATCGCTTTGCCGGCGTCGGAGACGATCGCGAGCTCCACCGGCACGTTCTTGTTGAGGGACGATGGATCGATGTCGATGTGGATCTTCTTCGACCCCTGGCTGAACGCGTTCAACCGTCCGGTCACCCGGTCGTCAAACCGGGCGCCGATCGCCAGCATGACGTCGCAGCCATGCATCGCGAGATTCGCCTCGTAAGTCCCGTGCATGCCCAGCATGCCGAGGAACCGAGGATCCGACGCGGGACACGAGCCAAGCCCCATCAGCGTGTTTGTCACCGGGAAGTTCGTGGCGGCGATCAGCGCTCGCAGGCTTTCGGACGCTCGCGGGCCGGAGTTGATGACCCCGCCGCCGGCATAAATGATCGGCCGCTTCGCTTGTTTCAGCATCGCGGCGGCTCGGCGGATTTGGCCCAGGTCCGGGTCGGTGCGCGGACGGTAGCTCGGGTGGCCCGCGGCGGCTTCGGTATAGGGTGCGGGACCGATCAGAATATCCTTCGGCAGATCGATCACCACGGGGCCTGGCCGCCCGCTACGCGCGACGTAAAACGCTTCGTGCACAACGCGGGCGAGGTCCTCGGCACGCTTCACGAGGTAGTTGTGCTTGGTCGCCGGCCTTGTGATGCCGGTGGTGTCGGCCTCCTGAAACGCATCGTTGCCGATCAGGTGGGTCGGCACCTGGCCGGTCAGGCAAACCACCGGAATGCTGTCCATCAGCGCATCGGCGAGGCCGGTTACCGCGTTCGTCGCTCCCGGCCCGGATGTGACGAGCACAACGCCGACCTTGCCGGTCGAGCGGGCGTAGCCCTCGGCCGCGTGCACGGCGCCGCCTTCCTGGCGGACGAGGATGTGGCGGATGGCGTTCTGATTGAACAGAGCGTCGTAGATGGGCAGGACCGCGCCGCCAGGATAGCCGAAAATGACCTCGACGCCCTGGTCCTTCAGGGCGCGAAGCAGGATTTCGGCTCCTGGCAGACGGTCGGCGGTCGACATAATACGGCTCCTCGGCGATTTCGCGGGGTGGAGGATTTCGCGGAGCGGGGTGGATAAGCCCGTTGGCGCGGTGCGTCAATCCTTGGCCTGAATAAACGCGAAGATTCGTTGTGTCATACTTTCGGAAAGTTTCACGAATCCGGCATATCGCGATCTGATTATTTCCGTGTCGGCGGGTGCGGTAAGTTCATGATGCCGGAGCCAGGTCGCCTGGCGTTTGGTGTACTGGCCGGTCACCAATTCGGTGCGCCGTCCCGCCTCCTCCAGTGACACCGCGCCACGCAAATAGGCGGAGATTTCCTGCACGCCGTGTGCCCGCATTGCCGGCAGCGCGGGGTCAAGGTTCATGGCTAACAGCGCACTCACTTCCTCGATCGCTCCGGCGGCGAGCATGGTCGCGAAGCGGGTGGCGATGGCCTGGCGAAGAACGTCGCGTGGCGGGTCAAGGAGAACGGCGAAAAACCGCCATGGCGCAGGCGGCAGCTTTCTGTTTTGCCAGGCGGCGAGGCCGAGGCCAGTGCCGCGCCACACTTCCCATGCGCGAGCGACGCGCTGACTGTCGTTCGGGGATAACCGCGCGGCGGTGGCAGGATCGACTTTCGCGAGGCCAGCATGCAGGGCGGCGGGGCCAAGTTCCGTCAGGAGACGGCGTGCCTCGGTGCGAGCATCGGCGCCGGGGTCTGGGATGTCGGAGAGGCCGGTTGTCAGAGCCTCGAAATAGAGGCCGGTGCCGCCGGTCAAGATCGGGATGCGGCCCGCTTTTCTTGCCGCGTCCATTGCGCTGAGCGCCTCGGTGCGCCACCACGCGGCGTTGCCCGCCTCTGAAGCCGAGCGGATACCGTAAAGAGCATGAGGGACGAGGGCCTCGTCGGCCGGCGTGGGCCGGGCGGTCAGGACGCGGAGTTCGCGATACACCTGCATCGAGTCAGCGTTGATGATCATTCCGTTGACGCGTTGGGCAATGGCGAGCGCCAACGCGGATTTTCCGCTGGCGGTTGGGCCCGCGACGATAAGGGCTGGGGGATGTGGGGCGTGTGGGATTGCCAATCGCGCTCTGGTCCTGGAACGACAGCGCGGAGGTGGTGGATCAGCCACCACCTGTCAACCGAGCCCGCCATGGAACAAAGCGCAATCGCCAGGCGGGGACACCACCCTGATCACCCGGGCCCAAGCAGGTTGGCCGTGCGGAAGGTGAGCCGTAAGCTGCGACTCGTTGCGGACTAACAGTGGAAGGACGACCGAACGCACAACGGGTCCATTCGAACAACTCGGGTCCTCTGGTCCTCTGGTTCTCCAGGATGATTCTTGTGCCGTTTCCGCTCGCGCCGGCCGGGCCGGTCAACCGCGGCATCGCGTCTGGATCAACGTCGCAAGAATTAACCTGGGAGGCCCAGAGGGCCAGAGGTCCAGAGTTCTTCAATGCGCGGACAGCGAACGCCGACTTTATGTTCACACCGCTCGGCCATTCGCGGCGCAGCGGGCGAGAATAAGGACATCGCATGACAAATGAACGGTTTTCTGGACACGTCGAGTTTGGCTGTGGACATAATATTCGGCGTACCAACCCGGCCGAAAGTTATCTCACGGACGCACTGACTCGACGATGATCCCGAATACAAGCGCGAGCGCCGCCAGGCACCAGGCCGTCGCGGCGAGTTGAACGAATGCCTCTCGTCCCGGTATGCGACCGCCCCAGACCTCTACTTCGCCATCAAGGAAATCATGGAATGACCGCCAGGGCCTCTGCCAGGGTGCCACGTTCGGCCCTTTGGCACCGAAGGCGGCCAGATGATGTCGTCGGGTTCTCGCAGCGATGTGTCCATCGGTTCCTCCATCAAATGATGGGAGGTCGCTGCTTCTCGCGCGGTCGCGGCGCCGACACGAGCAGCGGCCTCAACGCGACATCATGTTGGTAAGAAACGCGGTCCTCGCTTGGCGGCCCGGTGAATTATCGTTCAACCGCCAACAGTGGCGGCTATCTCTCGGCCATCCGCAACAAACTAACCCCCGCCGCCGCCAACGCGATCGCCGCGGCGCAAATGGTCGTGATCGTTGTCCCGTTCAGCGGCGCCAGCCCGAACACCAGCGCGACCAGTGCCGCGCCCATTGTCTGCCCAATCAGCCGAGCTGAGGCTTGCATTCCCGATGCGCCGCCCGACCGCCGGCTCGGTGCCGACACGATGATCGCACGGTTGTTTGGCGTGTTGAAAAAGCCAAAACCAAGCCCGCAAATCAGCATCCGCCAGGCAATATCGAACGTGTCCGGATGGGTGGGCAGCAGGCTGACAAGCCCCAGCCCGACGGCCAGCACGGTCAGGCCGGCGCCGCTCAAGATGCCGACGGGGAAACGATCCGCCAGCCGCCCAGTGAACGGCGCGATCAGAGCCACCATCAGCGGCCAGGGCGTCATCAGCAGGCCGGTTCGCACCTGACCAAGCCCCATCGTGTTCTCGAACAGGAACGGCAG
>JBEKGV010000078.1:0-9728 GCA_050012615.1 Acetobacteraceae bacterium
CAACCCCCCTCGGGAGGCGCGCGGACCATACCCAAAGACCGCCCCCACCGCCATAGGGGAAAGGGGGACGAAACCGTTGAAAAATCGTCAATGTGGCGATTGCCTCCACCCGGGTCCGGGGCGACACTGTCGCGACGAGAAGTGGGTGGCCGGAAGAATTGGGCGGTCGGGAGAACTGGACCATGAGCGAAACCGGACTGCGCAATGCCGAAATCGAAGCCGCGCTGAGCGAGGCGAAGGAAATCTACGTCGCGCGCAATCCCAAAAGCCTTGCCCGCTATGTGGAAGCGACCCTCGTGATGCCCGGCGGCAACACGCGGACGGTGCTGCACTACGCTCCGTTCCCCCTGGCGATGGAGCGGGCATCAGGATGCCGGCTGTGGGATGTCGACGGACATGAATTCATCGATTTTCTCGGAGAATATACAGCAGGTATATTTGGCCACTCGCATCCTATTATTAGAACAGCTCTGAACAAAGCGTTGGACGGAGGCATCAATTATGGAGCCTCCAATATGGTCGAGGCGCGGTTCGCGCGCGCAGTGTGCGAGCGGTTCGGGCTGGAGCGAGTCCGGTTCACCAACTCGGGGACCGAGGCCAACCTGCTGGCACTGTCGCTGGCACGGATTTTCACGCACCGACCGAAAGTGATGGTGTTCGATGGCGGTTACCACGGCGCGGTGTTCGGGTTCGCCGGCGGAGGGTCGCCGATCAACGCGCCATTCGAGTACGTTGTCGCGGCCTATAACGACATCGAGGCGACACGTTCGCTGATCGGTCAGCACGCCGGGGAGCTGGCGGTCGTGATCCTCGAGCCGATGATCGGCAGCGGCGGGTGCATCGCGGCCGAACCCGTGTTCCTGTCGATGTTGCGTGAGGAAACGCAACGGGTTGGCGCGCTGCTGATCCTGGACGAGGTGATGACGTCGCGGCTATCGCCTGGAGGATTGCAGGCGGTGCGCGGGATCAAACCGGATCTGACGACATTCGGAAAATATATCGGCGGCGGAATGTCGTTCGGCGCTTTCGGCGGCCGCGGCGATATCATGGATTTGTTCGATCCGCGGCGCCCGGATGCTCTGCCGCACGCCGGGACATTCAACAACAATGTGCTGACGATGAACGCCGGGCTTGTGGGACTGACGGAGATTTATACGCCTGAGGCCGCGCTCGCCCTGAACGCCCGCGGCGACGCGTTGCGGGAAAGGTTGAACGAATTGTGCCGTGCGGCCGATGCACCGATGCAGTTCACCGGCATCGGCTCGATGTTCGCGGTGCACACCGTGCGGGGTCCGATCCGCTCGCCGGGGGATGCGGCACGGAGCGATGCGAAACTGAAGGAGCTGTTCTTTTTCGATATGCTCGCGCAAGGGATCTGGCTCGCCCGGCGCGGCATGATGACGCTGTGCCTGCCGATCGGCGCTGCCGAGTGCGATAAGTTCGCTGATGCGGTCGAGGAGTTTCTTTCGTCGCGACGGGCGTTGCTGGGGTAGCGGGCGCCGCGTTGTTCTCGAAGCCGCGACTTAACGTCGTGGCCCTCCCCCACCTGATCGGGGGATTGTCCGGGCCACCTGAACCGGCACCGTGCCGCGAAAGGTGGCCGGGTCAAGCCCGGCCATGACGCCGTGCGGGCCGCGCCTATGACTCCAGCGTACGTCTCAGCAGTTCGACGCCTTCGGCGAAATCGCCATCTGCCTGCATCAGTTCGGTGATGCGCGAGACGGCGTGCATCACCGTCGTGTGATCGCGATTGCCGAATTTGCGGCCGATCTCCGGCAAACTGCGCGTCGTGAGCTGTTTTGACAGATACATCGCGACCTGGCGCGGGCGGGCGACCGCGCGCGCACGCCGCGCCGAGGTCATTTCGGTTTGCCGAATGTTGTAGTGTTCAGCAACCTTTTTTTGAATTTCCTCGATCGTCAACTTACGATCGTGCGCACGCAAAATGTCATGCAACACCTCCTGCGTGGTTTCCAGCGTGATAACACGCCCGAACAAATTCGCGTGCGCGACGAGACGATTGAGCGCGCCTTCCAGTTCCCGCACATTCGATGTGATTTTATGGGCGAGATACTCCAGCACCTTGGGCGGCACCGGTACGCCGGTGCGCGCGGCCTTGGACTCCAGAATTGAAATCCGCAGTTCGAAGGTTGTGGAGTGCAAATCCGCGACCATACCGCAACCGAGTCGCGTGCGCAGACGATTATCGAGGCCGTTCAGATCGGAGGGCGATTTGTCGGCGGATATGACGATCTGTTTCCCTGCCTCCACCAAATAGTTGAAAGTATGGAAGAATTCTTCCTGCGTATTATCCTTGCCGATCAGGAATTGCAGATCGTCGACCATCAGCACGTCGACGCCGCGAAGCTGTTCCTTGAACTGAATTGTTTGATGGCCGCGGATGGCGGCGATAAAGCGGTACATGAATTTTTCGGCTGACAGGTAAGTCACCGATGCCGGCTTGCCGTTGGCGCGCTCGGTCAGTTCCCAGGCGATCGCGTGCATCAGGTGGGTCTTGCCGAGGCCTACACCGCCGTACAGAAACAGCGGATTGAAGCCGTGGCATGCAGGCTGCTCGGCGACGCGACGGGCGCAGGCATGCGCCACTTCGTTTGGCTTGCCGACAACGAACGCGTCGAAGGTGAAACGCGGGTCGAGCGCGGCGGCGATCTCATTCCGGGAATCCGGTTTTTCGTCGGACCCGCCAGGGGATCTTGTCGTTTCGATAACGGTATCAGCAGGCAGCTCGATCGCCGGTCGCGAGCCGTCGCTAACGGTGAAGTCGACCCGGCGCACCGCGGGATGCTCGGCTTGCCAGAGCGCGGTCACACGCGCTCCATGGCGATCGCGTACCCAATCGCGCACGAAGCCGGTTGGCAGGCTGATCGCGACCTCGTCGCCGTTGACCCCTGTTAAGGTCATTGGTCGTAACCAGTTGCGGTATTCGGCGTCTCCGACTTCGGCCAGCAAATTGCCGCGGATTTTCGCCCATACACTTGCGAGTTGCGGTTTCTCCACGTTTTCTCGCTCCTTGACACTGGGCAATTTTTGCCCGCCCATCAAACGCGCGCCCCGAAAGCGCGCGCCAGCCCCCGTACCGCTGCGTTTCACGCCATCGCGGCTGCCTTATCCACTGGTCATCCCGGCAATTTTTCGTCTACCTGTCCAGAGGTTTCCGTGCCGTTAATCTATGAGTAATATTTACAACGGACCTGGGTGAGCGGCAATAGGGAATCCCTCCGCCGGATTATAATTTAAGCCAAACGCAACATCATTACTCAGACTTTAATTGTGGGGATAACTAAAGGGGGAGACCGTTTCTGCGGCGTACTCGTATTCCGCCGTAGCGGAAGCACAAGTCGGATGATCCGAAGGATCGTCGCGCCCATCAACTATCCACTCACTGCCCGAAAGCGTCCGGCCGGTCAACCGCGGGACCGGAACGTTCGGGCAGAAAGATTCAGGCGCTCGCCAGTGCTTTGATCCGGGCCGACAACCTTGAAAGCTTGCGCGCCACCGTGTTGGCGTGAACGACGCCCTTGCCTGATGCGCGTTGCATCTCGGGCTGCGCCAGGCGCAACGCGTCCGCGGCCACCGCCTTATCGCCGCTCGCGATCGCTACTTCCACCTTCTTAACGAAGGTACGCATGCGCGACTTTCGCGCGACATTGCGCGCGGTGCGGACTTTGGTCTGACGGATGCGCTTACGCGCGGATGCGGTGTTCGCCATGATCTCGGTTCTGTACGCCTCTTGTGGGTCAGGGTCGCCCGCAAGGTAAGGCGGCGGGAGGCGGGGTTTCTACCCAGTGAGATAGCAGAGGTCAAGCAAGCAAAAGGGGCGAAATGTGTGCGCACGGAGCGTCGATCCTCGAAAAAACCGCCTCAGGCGATCAAACAAGGGGTCGTCTCGGCGTCCAACGGCCAGATCGGGCGCCACGCACGGGTGTATGAAATTTTTCGATAGTCCCGGTGCGGTGGGCCGTACAGATCAACATAAATCAGCTTCACCGCGATTGGACCGCCGCGATCGGGCCGCCGTCGCGGCGAATTGCGATCACCGTCGCCATCGCGTCGATTGGCAGGCCCGCGGCAGGACCGATCTTGCCGCCGAACCGCGGCGGAAATATCGCGCCCTCGCCCGCGTCGAAACACAGGCGAACGGCGATCGGATCCCAGATCGGATCAATCGCGGCATTCTGAACGTCGCGCTCGATCATGCGACGGAGGACAGGGATGTTATCGGCCGGCGCGCCGCCGCCGGCATTGTCGGCGGGATCCGCCATCACGACCGGCGATCCATTGAACGCGACGGCGGTGCTGATGCCCTCATCGAACGCCACCGATGGAGACGCGGTTTTTCCACGTCTGGCGACGAACTCCTCGCCGATCGCCGTCGCCAGGCGATCTGCTTTATCCTCGTCGTTGCCGGTGATCACGAGGATCCGGCCGGACAATTCCGGCACGTCGGCATACGGGAAGCAATGGCCGATAGAAACGGGCAGCACGCCGTCCTTGCCCTCCATCGCCGCGGTTTTGTCGACAAACGCACGCATCAGCGGCAGCGTGGTTGGATAGCTGGCGACCTGTGTGCAATCGTACATTGACATCACGGGCCGGATTTCGCCGCGGATTGTTCGCGGAACGAGGTTCAGCACATCCTCGGCGCGCTCGACAACGTCGGTATGTGGAAACTCCTTATATAGTACGACGATGTCGGACCGCCGGACGCGCTTCAGCGTCAGATGGCAGTGCGGGTCGAGCTCCACGCCAATCACGCATTTCGCACCGACCAGAGCGCGCACGCGCTCGATCACATCGCCTTCGGTATCATCATAGCCGTGTGCGACCATCGCCCCGTGCAAGCCCAGGAGAACGCCGTCCAGGGGTAGCGCCGCCATCACCTGCGCCAGGATTTCGTCGCGCATCATCTCGTAGTCCACGCGGTTCGTGGTTCCGGCCGGATGGGCGGCGAAGCAACTGCCCTCGATCAGCGTGAACCCGTCAGTGGCGGCTCGCTCGCGCCCGACCCAGAGCGGCGCGTTACACCTCAGGGGTGTCGCCGGGATGCTCTCCCGGTCGCGGGAAAACGCGGCCTTATACGCATCGAGGCTGGTGGGCATGGGCGAGAATGTGTTCGTCATGGTGGCGCTGAAGATGCGCATACAGGGCTTCCCGGTATGCTTGCCGCGGCATCGCACTCATGGAGATCGGGAGCCATGGGCGGGACGGGTCTGGTCCAGACACTTTTGGCGGGCGTTCGTCGGCAGGGAAGAATTTTTTACCGCGGATGAACGCCGATGAACGCGAATAAGATTATGATATAAATATCATATACGAATCGGCTGTCACGAATCATTCCGGATCGAATACCGATCAGGTGAATTGTATAATGTCAAGATATTCGTAACACGAGCGCGATAGCAGCGCGCCCGCGGTGTCTTCCGTCGGGAGACGGTGTTGCGAAGCCGATCGGTCGTGCCCATACTCGGACCGCCAAGAAATAATAGCTGGGGGAAACAACATGTCTTCATCGATGCTACGGCATTGCGCCGCATCCATGCTCGCGCTGGCCGCCGCCATCGCCGCGCCCGCCGCGTTGCGCGCCGCGCCGTTCATGATCGTGGGCGACGACGAAAAGCCGGGAACCGACGCCCAGGGCAAGCCGATCGTTAACCCGACGGGTGACGATGCGGTGCTGATCGTCGACCTGGCGGCCCCGGAGTCGCCGAAGATCGTCGCCTCATTGAAGTTGGAGAATTCGGTCGTCGGGCCGCCTGTCAACCTCGCCATCTCACCGAATGGAGCCATCGCTCTGGTCGCTGACTCGATGACGGTGGCCGAGGACAACGGCGTCCGCAAGATGGTACCGACCGATCAACTATTCGTGATCGATATGAAATCCAGTCCGCCCAGGCTGGTGCAGACCCTGCATCTGGGCAAGCAGCCGTCTGGCCTGTCGTTTAGCCCGAAGGGCGACCTGGCACTGGTGTGCAACCGCGCCGACGGGACGATCAGCGTGTTGAAGATCGACGGCACGCAGGTGACACAAACCGGAACCATTCCGATCAGTCCGGGCGTCTCGCATGTGGAGTTCACGCCGGACGGTAAACATGCGGTCGCGGTGCGGTCTCCCGACAACAAGGTCGCGATACTGGATGTGGATGGCGACAAAGTCACCTATAACAAGCAGGATCTGCCGACGTATCTGTTCCCTTACAATGTCGTGGTCTCGCCGGACGGAAAGCTGGCGATCACCGCCGATAACGGCAACTCCGGGTCATCGGACGGCAACATGGACGCGGTGACGGTCATCGATCTTGAAGGCGAGCACCCGCATGTCACCGCGCACCTCACCGTCGGGGATGCGCCGGAGGGCCTCGCGATGGCACCGAACGGAAAATACGCGGTTGTGGTCAATGTGAATGGATCCAACATGCCGCAAGCCTGGTACCATCATAAGACCGGCAGCGTCACAGTACTGGGCATTTCGGGCAAGACGGTCACGCCGATCAAAACGCTCCAGGTTGGCGCGCTGCCCGAGGCGGTGATGATCACGCCGGACAGCCGTTACATCTACGTGGGGAATTTCCTCGACAAGGACTTCTCCATTTTGAAGGCGGACGGGACCGACGTGACCGACACCGGCAAGACGTTCGTGGTGCCAGGCCACCCTGCGTCGGGACGGATGGGGCCGTAGCAGGAGCGCGGGCCCACCTGAGGGAGGCGGACGCATCCGCGTTGACGTGAGAGCCGCCTCTGTGCCGGCGACCGGGGTGGCCGCCCTCTGCCCCCGCTGAAAATCTGGGTTGTTCATGTTCATAAATGTGGATACACTCGTTCATGAAATTCGAGTGGTCCGAAGCGAAGCGTCTGTGGACGCTCAACGACCGTGACATCGATTTCAGGGACGCTCGCCACCTGTTCGATGGACGGCCGGTCGTTGTGTAGCCATCCGCGCGGTGCGGTGAGGCGCGCTTCGTGAGTGTCGGATTACTCGAACAAGAATTCGTCGCGGTGGTTTGGATGGATCGGAATGGTGTCAAACGCATTATTTCAATGAGGAGGGCAAGGGATGGCGAAAAAAGATCCTATCGTACGCTATACGGTTGAACAGCTCGCGACGATGCCCAGCGAAACAAACTGGGCCAAGGTACGAGCCATGCCCCAGGACGAAGTCGAGCACATGGCCGACGAGGAGGAGGGCTCGCTCCCCGAAGGCTGGGAAAAAACCATCATCCTTGGCGTACCGGAGCCGAAAAAGGATGTGCACATCCGCCTGGATCCCGCCGTGCTGCGCTGGTTCAAATCGCACGGCCCGGGGTATCAGACGCGGATCAACGCGGTGCTACGGTCCTTCGTTCAGGCCAGGGAGCGAGAAGAGGCTACCGCGCGAACACCGGTGCGCAGGACCGGACGGGCCAGATAGACGCCGCATCATTGCCGTGCGGCGCTTCTCTCCCGCAGCAGCATCGACACCACGTGCGGGCTGTCCAGCAGGTATCGCCTCGCGAGCCGCCGCGGATCGGCGCCCAGACGGAACGCCCATTCCAGCCCGTGAAGCTGCATCCAGGCGGGCGCCCGCTGCTCTGCGCCGGCCAGGAAGCCAAGGCTGGCGCCGATACATAATCCCGTGCCCGTCCCCTGCCCGCTCGCCGCCACAGCCGCCGCCAGCCGCTCCTGCCGGGGCGAGCCAACGGCCAGGAACACGAACCGCGCGGGATGAGCCAGCACGAACGATACTGCCTCGGCGAAAGCGGACTTGTCGCTGTCGAATCCCATGGGCGGGTCATAGTGGGCCGGCGGAGCGAGGCCGCAACGCGCCACCAACTCCTCGAGCCAGGCTGGCCGCATTCCGACGACGGTGATTCTTTCGCCTCGGTGGACATAACGATTAAGTAATAATTCAGTCAGATCGCTGCCGGGCGCGACGTGCGGCACCGGCAGCCCGCACGCCGAGGCCATCCCGGCCACGACCCGCGAGTCCAACAGCCGCAACCACGCATCGCGGTAAATCGGATGCAGCAGCGGATCGCGTGACAATCGGACAAGATGGTCGGCGTTCGGGGTGACGACATACCCGAACCGGGCGCCATCTGGGCGGGCCGCGATCGCCTCGGCCGCCTCCGCCGCGGTCAGATCCGCGAACTCGAGGTCGAGCAAGCGCACCGTCCTGGTCATAGCCCGACCCTCAGGGTGAGCAGGGTCAGGGTTCGTGTGTAGTCGCCGGCCACCGTATCGGCCGGCAAATGCGCGTTCCGCACATCCGCGTAATCCGACGTCAGCGACAGGCGCAAAGTCCGGTTGATCAGCCAGGTCACGCCGGCGTTAAAGCCAATGCCGAGTTGTTGCCCGCCGGTCTGATTGAATGTGGCCTGCCGCAGCGTGGCCGAGGCATTCAGCAGCACGTCGCGAAGATACTCGTGGTCCACCCGCAACTGAGCGCTGCTGTAGGTATAGGTGGACAGACCGGCCTGCGCGGCATCCTCGATCCCACGCGTGGCGGTGGCTCGCACCGTGGTCTGACCGGAGGGCAACCAGGTGATCTCGGCCTCGGCGATCGGGGTGGTTTCGGATGCAACCGCCGATGAAGCCGCCTGACGATACTCCATTCCGCCAAGCAGCCGATATCGCCAGACGGAGTTGGCGTCGTAGTTGACGCCGGCCAGGGCCTGCCACGACGTCGAATTGTTCGACGGCACCCCAATCGCCGGCGCATCGTAGTGCGTATCCAGGACACGGGTTACCAGCAGCAACTCCCGCGCCGGCATCCAGTCATACCGCAGCGTCAGTCCGGTCTGCGCCGTGGTCCGGTCGCGCGCCGCCTCGCTGACCGGCACGCCGAAAATCGTCGTATCGGAAAAACGCCACCGGTTGAGTTCGATCGATGGCGTGGTGGTGAAGCGGCCGAATTCCGCATCGTAGGAGAGACGCATGTTGGTGACCGCGAACGCGACCGGCCGGTCGGACGGCAGGGCGTCGAGCGCCGTCCGATCCTCATGCCGCGACAGGTATCCGGCGCCCAGGGTGAGCTTGTCGCGGCCGAGGTCGATCGTTCCGCCGACGAACGCGGCACCGTCGGTGCGGTCCTGCGACGGCTGACCCGGATAACGAAGATCGTCGGCGGAGAGGAATAATCCCGTACTTCCAGTCGGGTCGTTCGTGCCCATCAGGAGCGACGGGTGTGTCCCGACTTCCCACGCGCCGCTCTGAGGTGAGCCACCGAATATGTTGTTGTCGTAACCGACTGACTCGCTCAGAAGCGGACGGATCATCACGGTGTCGGCGCGAATTCCGAGTGGATCGAAGGCGGGCCGTTCGCGCGATTGCACGGTGACGCCTTGTTCGGTTCCGTACCCGGGCACACCCTCGGGAAACAGCGAGGTCAACAACTGCGCTTCGGTCATTTGGGCGCAACTCAGGAAACAAAGCGCGACGAGGCATGAGCGTCCGGTCGGCATATGCGAGGATGCTGACGGCGCGTGATAAAGAACCGGTTAATTTTTTGGTTAAGACGCGGGCGGGGTCGCCGTCATTTCGTGACGATTGGGCGACCACGGCGCGGCGCGATCGTTTTTCGCGGCGCGCGGTGATGCCGGCTCACCGAACGGGATCTCTCGGAGATTGAGGCCATTCAGCTGCCGAAGGGGTTTGGCCGCGACTGACACTCAAGCCTTCGCGCCGCACGGAAGGACGTCAATCGACCGCGGTTTCTCGCATGATGATGAACA
>JBEKGV010000079.1:0-9709 GCA_050012615.1 Acetobacteraceae bacterium
TTGCGCGGCGAGAAATTCTTCGCGGTTTCGGTATCGCGGTAGATCGATCTGCTGCGAACCATCATCCGAACGGGGATACCAGACCGACGGTTTGAAGACGCCTGCAAGGCCGGCGATTCGGACTCCATCCAGATTGACCACTCGGAAACCGATGTCGCCCTCAGGGTAGTCGGTAACCAGATTGTCGTATGCGATTTCCGTTTCGCAGTCATGATTGCCTAAAATCCAGCGCACATTCCAACCTGCCGCCATGATCGGCGACAGTTCTTTGGTCACCGGACGCTGGCAGTCGAGATCGCCCAGTACGATCAGGGTGCCGGGGAAGCGGGCGAGACAGGCCCGGATGATGGGTGAGAAATTCCGGTGCGGGTCGCCGGCGAACAGGATCGTCATGCTCCGGTCACCGGTCCGATGCGCAGTCCGTCATCGGCGATCGCGGCCGGGCCTGCTTTTGCGGTAAATTGGACGTCCGCTCGATGAAGCCCGCGACATTGTCGTGCAACTGCGCCAGCGCGTCATGAGCCAGGTACACCATATGACCGGACCGATAGCATCGGTACTCGATATTGGTCCGGAGATCGGGCGGTATCGGCAGATGCCGCATTTCGTACTTGCCCTGGAAGTAAGGCGTCAGAAGATCGAAATACCCCGAGTTTAGTTGCACCTTCAGTAATGGGTTCGTCTTCATGGCATGTGCGAGGTCCGGTATGACATTCGCTCCCTGGTCGGAAGTACTGCTGTCTGAGGCGTCCGGCGGCACGTGAACGAAACTCCACTTGTCCCCGATATCGTCGACCGACGGGCGATACGACTTATCGTCGCCGTATTTCAGCACCCGGCGCACGTAATCGTTGAAACTCGAGACATACGCCGATCCGATGGCCGCATCGGACGGATCGTACGTGGCCTGCCGGCTCATCCGATCCATCGTGTGTCCCTCAAACCGCGTGTCAGTCCCGCCGACGATGAGGCCGCGGTCACGCAACAGCTCCTGCCTGAATTCATCGGGGCTGACCCGCAAATCGGCACGGCGCAGGTAATCCGCCGAGAGCCCGGAAAACTCATGCAGCTTCGCCACGATGTTTTCGCGAGTCGTTGGATCCAGGCTGGCTCCAGCCGCCAGAGCCGCCGCGTAATCGCCCATCGCGAACCGCTCCACATCGCTGAGCAGCGAAGCCGGCACCTGAGTGGAGCGATGATCCGGTGGCTGATTGTGATACCAGGCCGTCGCTGCGTAGGTCGGGAGCGTAAGTAAGAACGGCAGATCGTTTCCTGGCGCGGCATTCGGCTGGTCCGGATACAAATCCGAGGCGAGGACCTGCGACAGCATGATGACGCCGTTAAAATCCACGCCGGGATTGTCCTGGAGCATGTTGACCAGCACGGCGGCTCGGGTCGTTCCATAACTTTCGCCAAACAGATATTTCGGCGAATTCCAGCGCCGGTATTTCGACAGGAACGCGGTGATGAACTCGGCGAAAGCGTGTGCGTCTTCGTCGATACCGTAAAACGACTTCTCCTTATCCGGACCGGAGATCCGGCTGAACCCAGTGCCCGGGGCGTCGATGAACACAAGATCGCTTGCATCGAGCAGACTCTGATCGTTATTCACGAGATGATACGGCGCGGGTGCGGAGTGCATCGCGTCGGCGGTATCGACTCGCCGCGGTCCGAACGCTCCCATATGCAGCCACACCGTCGCCGTTCCTGGGCCGCCATTGAACAAAAAAGTAATCGGCCGAGAAGTTGCCTCACCGCCGCGCCGGAGATAGGCGACGTAGAACATGGATGCCTGAGCGGTCGGCTTTTTTTCGCTGTCGTCCGTATCGTCCTTTGTTGACGGGTCTTTCGACGCCGTATCGTCCCAGTCTTTCGGATGGACGACGAGCGTCCCCGCGACGGCGCAGTAATCGATGGCCGCGCCTCCCACCGTGACCGACCCATCGGTCCAGACGTCAGTCGCTTCGGCCCGTGGCGGCGTGGCGTCGCTGTCAGCCGCGGGAGGCTTCGCCGGGGCACGTTCGGGGGCGGGTGCGGCACAGCGTGGGGGCGGAGGGGGCGGCGTCATTCTCGCGGCGTCAGCTTGTCGCGCGAATGTCAGGCCAACTACCAGGCTCGCCAATAGTACGCCCAGAAGGGAATAAACCCCGATGAGCGGTGGAAATTTCAGGCGCGGGCGATGAACAGGCATGGTCCTTCCTGATTGAAGCGTGGTTCGCCAATATGGCCGGAGAAAGGCCAAAGGAGAAACACGATGCCGGCTCGAACTGGTGCGGAATTTCTGCGCGGGTTGAAGGACGACCGCCAGATTTGGGTGGGAAACGACAAGGTGACCGATGTCGTATCGCATCCGGCCTTCTCCGGCGCGGCCAAAGGGCTGGCGGCGGTGTTCGATCTGCAGTGGGAAGCGCCCGAAGATTGCCTGTTCCCCGATCCTGAAACCGGCGAGCTGATCAATGTCAGCCACATGATCCCGCGCTCGCCCGAGGATGTGAAACGGCGCCATCGGGGCTTGCGTCGCATCGCGGAGCATACCGTGGGCGTGATGGGTCGCACGCCGGACTACATGAACGTGACCTATGCGGGGTTCGCCGGCTGCGCGCATGAATGGTCGGAACACGGCAACGAGGCAGGGGCGGCGCGTCAGGTCGAATACCAGAAATTCCTGCGCCGCAACGACATCTGCCTGACCCACACACTGATCCATCCGACGATCGATAAGGCGAAAGACGAGATACCGGGTCTGGAGAATGACGTCATATTGCGCAAAGTCTGCGATACCGAGCATGGGATCATCGTGCGGGGCGCCCGCATTCTGGCGACGCTGGCGCCATTCGCCGATGAACTCGCGGTTTATCCAGCCCGCCCGCTGCCCGAAGACGGCGACAAATTCGCTGTGTCGTTTTGCATTCCGATGGCGACACCTGGCCTGAAATTCATCTGCCGTGATAGTGTCGCCGGGACCGACAATGTGTTCGACCATCCGTTAGGGTCGCGCTTCGATGAACAGGATGCGTTCCTGATCTTCGACGATGTCGAGGTGCCGCGGGATCGGCTGTTCATCGATGCCAACGTCAAAGTCTACAATCAGGCGATGACCAAAAGCTGGCACTCCAATGTCATGCAGCAGACGATGGTTCGGGCCGCGACCAAGCTGGAATTCGCGTGGGGCCTCGCGACCGCGATGGCCGAGGCGATCAACGATAAGAGTCCGGTAGCGCAACAAATGCTTGGCGAGCTGTGGTGTTACGCGGAACTCGCTCGTTGCGCGGTGCAAACGGCCGAGGATCATGCGAGCGAATGGGGCGACGGCGTATGGTTCCCGCATGGGCAGCCTCTGATGGCGCTCAAGGCGATGATGCCGGTCTGGATGCCGCGCGCCAACGAGATCATCAAACTTCTGGGCTCGCACAATCTGCTCGCGACCCCGACCTGGCATATGATGAACGATCCGGAATTGCGGCCGTACATCGACAAATATTTACACGGGGCCAACGATGTCAGCGCGGAGCGGCGGGTCCGGCTGTTCCGATTGGCGTGGGATTATGTCGGAACCGCCCTCGCGTCCCGGGTCGAGCTGTACGAGCGATTCTACCTGACGTCGGCGGCGCGCAACCAGCAGCGCGCGCATGCCGCGGCGAAACGAGACAGCGCATTCGCCCTCGTGGAGCGGTTTCTGACGGAGCCGGTGGACTGACCGAGCCGTCGCTATTGATCTCATTCCCGCCTGGTGCGAGGTTTACTCGCAAGTAGATAAACAAACGGAAGGGAATGAACCATGACCCGCGCGTATAGAGTGATCGACGCCGACGGCCACATTCTGGAGCCCTTGTCGCTCTGGACCGACTACATGGACCCCAAATACCGTGACCGCGCACCGCGGTTGATCATCGACGCTGACGGGAAGCAGCGTCTGATGATCGAGGAACAGGTGCTCGGCAGCAAAAAGGGCCTTGGCGCGCTTGGCGGCGTTGGCGCGCGCGACGGGGTCGTCGTCGACGACGCGATGGAATATGAGCAAGGCCGCAAGGGTGGTTTCGATCCACATGCGCGCATCCCGGACATGGATCTGGACGGCATCGACGCGGCGTTTCTGTATCCCAGCATCGGATTGTTTTGCGGGTCGGTGAAGGATCCGGACCTCGCCGCCGCGGTGGCACGCGCTTACAACCGGTGGCTCGCGGATTACTGCAAGCCCTATCCGGACCGGTTGTTCGGCGTGGCGATGATCCCGTTGCAGTCGGTGGACCGCGCCGTCGAAGAAATGCGGTTCGCGCGCAAGGAACTCGGGATGCGAGGGGCGTTCATTCGGCCCAATCCCTACAGCGAAAAGATGGTCGACCAGCCGGAATACGACCGGTTCTGGTCTACCGCCGAGGACCTCGATATGTCCGTCGGGTTCCATGAGGGCGGCGGGGCCGGGATGCCGCAGGTCGGCTCCGACCGGGTCGAGGGGCGCGGCGCACGGCACATCGTGAGCCACACGATGGAAATGATGTTGGCGTGCCTCGCGGTGATCTGGGGTGGCGTGTGCGAAAAGCACCCGAAACTGCGCATCGCGTTCCTGGAATCCGGCGGGGGCTGGATCGCGCCGTGGCTGGATCGCATGAACCGCCATTTCGACGATATCGGGTTCAATGATTCGGGCTTGAAGACGCGGCCCAGTGAACTGTTCGAGCGGAATTGCTGGATCGCGTTCGAGCCGGTGGAGACCTGCCTGAAGGTGCTCGCCGAGTTTATCGGTCCGCACAAGATCCTCTGGGCCACTGACTATCCCCATCCCGACGGTTTCTTCCCGGGGGCGCCGGATATGATGCGAGGATTGCTCGGCAATGCCTCAGCCGAAACGACCAACCAGATACTGGGCGGCAGTGCGATGAAGTTTTACGGGCTGCATTAGGGGTCCGGATTCGCCGAATTGGGACCCGGGCACCGCGTGCGCCCGGGTCCCCGATCATCGCCGAGCGTTGACCCGGTCCCGCGTTCCTTCGTCATCGCGGGGCGTTGGCGCGGTCCCGCGTACCTTCGTCACCGCCGAGCGTGGGCCCGGTCCCGCGTTCCTTGGTCATGGCCGAGCGTTGACCCAGGTCCCGCCTCCCTCCGTCATGGCCGGGCTTGACCCGGCCATCTCTCGCGGCACTGTGCTGGTAGAGGTCCCCCGATCAATCCCCCGATCAAGTCGGGGGAGGGGGATGACGCGGTAACCGGGCACGGCTGCCGCGAGACGACGCGATTGCCCGGAACAACGCGACGGAGGCACGGCCATGATTGAACAAACGCTGGACATCGTCACCAAAGACGGGGAGATGGAAACGTTCATTGTGCACCCGGACCAAGGTGCGCATCCACCCGTGCTTATGCTGATGGATGCTCCGGGCATCCGTGAAGAACTACGCGACATGGCGCGCCGCCTCGCGACGGTCGGCTATTATGTGATGTTACCAAATTTGTATTACCGCGCCGGCCACGACACGATTTACGGGCCGGATGTGCTGACCAAGGGCAGCGCCGAACAGGTTCGCATGCGAGCGGTGCGCACGAAGATGACCATTCCGCCGGTGATGAACGACGTCGACTCGATGATCGCTTATGCCGACAGCCAGGCGGCCGCGAAGGGCGGGCCCATCGGCACACATGGTTATTGCATGAGTGGTCCGTATTCTCTCGCCGCCGCCGCACGGTATCCGGGCCGGATCGCCGCCGCCGCATCGTTCTACGGCACCTGGCTGGTCTCGGAAAACGAGGAAAGCCCGCATTTGAATCTCGGCAAGGCGAAAGGCGAATTGTATATCGCCTGCGCCGAGCACGATGAGTTGGCACCGTTGCCGATGGTCGAAGAACTCAAAGGGTTGTTCGCCAGATCCGGCAATCCAGGGTCGCTTGAAATGTACCCAGGCGTGCATCACGGCTTCGCGTTTCCGCAGCGTTGGTGTTACGACAAGCCGGCCGCCGAACGGCATTGGGAACGGTTGATCGCACTCTATCGCCGCCGGCTCGGCTGAGGCCGTCCGCGGGAGGCACACGAATGGAACTATGGAACCACTGCGAAAACCCCTATCCGTTCGTCCCAGCCGAGGTGCTGGACGCCGCGCCCTCGGTGCGCGCCAGCCTGCCGAACAAATACTGCGAGCCCGAGATCGCGGCCTGTCTGTACGACGAGATATTTGAGGAATACCAACACTGCGATGAAATCGGTCTGCACATAGTCACGAATGAGCACCATTCCGGCATCAACAACCTGTGGGCGGCGAGTCCGGTCATTACTGGCGTTGTCGCCCGTCTGACCAAGAAGGTGCGGATCCTTTCTCTCGGCACGCTGGTCACCGTGCGTCCCGATCCGGTCCGCGTGGCGACGGAATATGCCACGATCGATGTGTTGTCCCGCGGCCGGCTGGATATCGGCTTCGTGAAGTCCGGCGCGACAGAAATGGTCTCCGGCGACGCCAACCCGATGCGGATCAGGGAGCGCGAGTGGGAAGCCATCGACCTGATCGAAAAGGCCCTGACGACACATGACGGGCCGTTCAGTTGGGAGGGCAAATTCTTCACCCACGCCCATGTCAACATCTGGCCGCGGCCTTATCAAAAACCTCGGCCGGAGTTCTGGGCTGCCACAAGCGATCTTCCCACGTGTGCGGAGCTTGGTCGGCGGAGCATCATCAACACATTGCTGTTCGGCGGTTATGACCGCACGCGAACGGCATTCAATGCTTACAAGAAAGCCCGTGCCGAGGCCGGACTTCCGATGGCGGGGGAAGACCGCTTTTCCTACATGGCCTTTTGCTATGTCGGCGACACGGATGAGGAAGCGTTTCGTATCGGCCAGAAAATTCCCTGGTTCCTGACCGTCAGCATCAAAAGCGCTCCGCAAATGTCGAAATTTCAGCCTGGTCAGATTCCGCCCGAAATGACACCCGCGGCCTGGCGTGCCGGAGCTTCGAAGCGGCCGACTGATCTTTCCGTCGAGGCGCTGATCCGCCAGGGTCAGATGTTCTGCGGCAACCCCGACACTGTCGTTCGGCAGATCAAGGAATTCCGTCAACGAGTGGGCGGAGTGGGCCGGATCATCATGATGACACGTCAGGGGCTCGTCACCCACGCGGAAGCGATGAAGAGCTTTTCGCTCACCGCGAAGGAAGTGCTGCCACGATTGCAGAATCTCGCACCGGTGGAGATGGACGTTCCGGCCGCGGCGCAATGACCTCGATGCGCGTTGGGAGTTTTGAACTGGAGACAATTCGCGTTGGGACCGGTCGGCCGATTCTGTTGATCCACGGCGTCAATCCGATCCACGAGACCTCGCCATTCCTGGCGAAGCTGGCGGCGCATGGTGAGGTGATCGCACCCTCGCATCCGGGATTTGGCGGGTCGCGGTTACCACCAGATTTCGATACGATGTACGACCTCGTAAATCTTTACCTGGCAATTCTTGACACGATCGCAACCGATGATGTCCTGGTCATCGGATTTTCGTTTGGCGGCTGGATCGCGGCCGAATTGGCGGTGGCCAGACCGCGGCACCTTGGCGGGCTGGTGCTGACCGATCCGGTCGGCATCAAAATTGGCGGCCGGGAGGAACGCGACATCGTCCATTTCTTCAACACTGACCCAAACGAACTCAATCAGCGCAGTTGGCACGATCCGGCGCGGCGGCCGCCGGCGACGTATGGGCTCGGCTGGCAGGCGACGATCAGCGATGCGATGACCGATCAGGAAATGATAACGCTCGCGCGGAACTGGGATTCGCTTTGCCTGTTTGGCTGGCGGCCGCACATGTACAACCCACAACTCAGGCAGTGGCTGCATCGCATCGATGTTCCGACTCAGGTGATCTGGGGCGAGTCGGATCGCATCGTCACGCCGGATTATGGGCGGGCCTATGCTGCCCTCATTCCGGGAGCGACGTTCACGATGATCCCGGAAGCTGGGCATCACCCCGAGTTGGAACAACCCGATGCGTTCGTGGCCGCGATCAGTACATTTGTTGACCGTATCGAGGCGTCAGGTCAATGATGTTCATCATCCGCACATCCGGCGAAGTGCCATCCGGTGATGGGTTCGCCATTCGGCTGGCGCGAGGCACGCCGGTGTTGGTGTCCGGAGGCACTCGGGATTTCTTCTGCGACGGAGATCTCGACGCCGCCAGGGCACAAGGGCTCAACGTCGTGCCGGTGCACGACGGGTGGTACGCGGACGATGCCGGTGGCGGGGTCGCGATCTGGGGTCAGGGCCGTTTCTGGGAAATTCGCGACACGCCCTTCACCATCCGGGAAAGCTCGGCCGACCCTGCTACATCATCGACCGAGGCCGCAACAGATGCCGAAATCGTGAATGTGCGGCGCGCTATATTTGGAGTTTGACGGCGGACCGCCGGTAAGTTGTGTGGCCGCCAGAGCGTGATCGCCTGCAGCTGAATGGTCGGAAAGCGTGAAGCACGCTCTCAAACATAGGCTCCTTAAAGCACGATTGCTTCAACCTGAAGCAGTCATGCTTTAAGGTCCGCAATCCACGATCAATGGCTCATAGCCAAGCGCACGAATGAAACGCAGCAAATCCGCCGAGCGTAATGTGGTCGACGCGGCGTTATGCAGCGGATGGAAATTCACCCATTCGCTTTTTGGCAGGTCCTCGTCCACGACGACCGTGATGCGCCGCGCCTCATCGTTGATCAATCCAAACGGAGTCACGGAGCCCGGCGTCAGACCTATGACCTCCAGCAGTAAGTCGGGCTTACCAAACGACATCCGGGCGGCTCGCACACGCTTTTCAAGCCGGTTCAGATCCGCCCGCTTGTCGCCCGGCATCACCGCCAGCCAGATCTTCTCCTTCTTGTCCTTCAGAAACAGATTCTTGCAGTGCAGGCCGGGGACCTTATGGTGCCACTCGCGCCCCTCCTCGACGGTGAAGATCGGCGGATGCGTCATCGTGCTGTGCGCGATACCGAGCCGGTCGAGGTAAGCGAACAGCTCCTCTTGCGTCGCGGGCCGCGCCATCAGGCTGGCCGCATCGCACGTTGAAACAGAGTCGTATTGTAGCGCAGCATCGACAGGTAATCGGGCGCCGGCCCGTCCGGTTTCGACAATGCGTCGGAGTATAGCGGCCCGGAGAGCGTCGCCCCAGTTTCCTGTGCCAGCATTTTCGCCAGTCTGGGGTCGGTCATGTTCTCGAGGAACACTGTTCGCGCCCGCTCTCGCCGGACTTGCGCCACGAGCGCGGCGATCGCTTTGGCGGACGGTTCCGCGTCCGTGGACAGGCCCTCAACGGCCAGGAATGTTATTCCGTAACGATCGCCGTAGTAACCAAACGCGTCGTGCGTGGTGATGATCCGCCGCGCCGCTGGGGGAATCGGCGCGAACTGATTGGCGATCCAGGTGTCGACCTGCTCGATTTCCGCGACATAGGAAGCCGCGTTGACGCGCCAGGTATCGGCATGGACTGGATCCGCCGCCGTCAGGCCCTCGGCGACGTTGCGTGCGTAGATCACGCCGTTGCGCGGGTTCTGCCACGCGTGCGGATCGAGCGACGTCACCGCTCCCTCGCGCATCATTCTGGGCTTAACGCCGTCGCTGGCGACGATGCGTATTCCCCGGAATCCGGATGCCGCGCCGAGGCGGCCCATCCAGCCCTCCAGCCCGAGCCCGTTCTCGATCAGCAGCGCGGCTTCCGTCAGCGTGCGAGAATCGGAGGCGGTGGGCTGCCAGATGTGCGG
>JBEKGV010000080.1:0-9697 GCA_050012615.1 Acetobacteraceae bacterium
CGTCGCCAACGGCACCCTTCAACTGGGCGCGTTGTGCAGCATGACGGACGTCGCGGCGCATAACGATGTTAAAACCCAATGGCCGGCTATCTCTCAGGCGTTGCTGCTGTCGGCGTCGCCGCAGGTGCGCAACATGGGCACCGTCGGAGGAAACCTGCTGCAACGGACACGCTGCGGCTATTTTCGTGACGTTGGTTTCCCCTGCAATAAACGCCAGCCGGGGCCCGGGTGCCCAGCGCTGCACGGCGAAAATCGGGAGCTTGGGATCTTCGGCGGCCGTTCAACTCGGCAACGTCCAGTTCGCCGCCCTTGTTGACGGCCAGGCGATCGAATTCGGCGGCCCACGCTCTGGCGAAGTGGCCAGAGTGTCCTTGTCGCCATGGGCTCAGGGGCAACCGACCGAGTTTGTCTGGAAGCGAATGGGGTCATATCATGAGACGCGTTCCGATCAATATGGATGCGTGACGAAAACGCCTACCGCAACGACGACCGCGGCAAAACAAGGGGAACATCATGCCGACCCGGGGCCTTCCACCCTCTCTCTCCTCTGACCAGAAACGATCGTCACCGTGCTTCGCATAGGCATCATTGGCGCTGGTATCGGCGGCCTCAGCGCCGCACTGGCGCTACGCCAGGCCGGTTTCGAGGTGGACATCTACGAACAGGCCGCGGAACTGACCGAGGTCGGAGGCGGCATTAACATGGGCCCGAACGCGGTGCGCGTGCTGCGCCGCCTTGGCCTCGACGCGGGCCTCGATCGCGAGGGCGTGCGCCCGCTCGGCACACATCAGCGCCGCTGGCAGGATGGGCGCACATTGCAGAAGGCGTCGCTGAACCCGCTGTGCGAAGAACTCTACGGCGCGCCGCATTTGACGATCCACCGTCGCGATTTATTGGCGGTGATCGCGTCCGGGCTGCCGAGCGAGCGCATTCATCTCAGCCATCGGCTCGCGGGCTTCACGGATCGGGGGGGCATCGTCGAAGCCTGGTTTGAGAATGGTGCGCGCATTTCGGTCGACGTGCTGGTCGGCGCCGATGGCATTCATTCGACGGTTCGGTCTCGACTGTTCGGCGACGAGGCGCCGGTGTTCGCCGGCTGTGTCGCCTATCGTGGACTTGTCCCGATCGAGTGCATCGCCGATCTGGGCCTGGATCACAGCAACCAGTCATGGGTCGGCCCTGGCGGCCATTTCGTGCATTACTTCGTGTCCCGCGGGCGCCTGTTGAATTTTGTCGGCTGGACCGAGCACGACAGTTGGAACCGCGAGGACTGGACCGACCGCACGGCGGTCGATCGCGCGCTCGCCGCGTTCGCCGGTTGGCATCCACAGATCCTCCGGATTATCGCGGGGGCCGAGACCTGCTTCATCTGGGCGTTGTTCGACCGCGACCCACTCCCGAGATGGTCGATTGGTCGCACGACGTTGCTCGGCGATGCCTGCCACCCGATGTATCCGTTCATGGGCCAGGGTGCCGCGCAGGCGATCGAAGATGGTCCCGCTCTGGCGGCATGCCTCGGCGGCGGCGGTGATATCGCCGCTTCGCTTCGGCGCTACGAGCAGTCCCGCCTGCCGCGCGTCAGTCGTCTGCAGGCGATGTCGCGCGCCAATAAGGCCCGCTTTCATATGCTAGACGGGCCGGCGCAACAGGCCCGCGACGCCGGGTTGGCGAATGCGGGCGATCGCGCGCCTGAAACCCTGCGCTGGCTGTACGATCACGACCCCGCCGCGTTGGGACCGTCCGTCGAATAACAGGTACACAACCGGCGCATCGCCTCGATATCCTCCGGTCGGCGAATGCGTTGTTCGCACGTCATCGCGTTGTCTGGGGCAGGCTATCGCGGCGTTGGGTAGAAAACGGATCCGACATTCGCCATCATCGTTGGGCCCTGCCGCCTGATGGTTTGCCGCCTTGGTCCGAAACGACTACGTTCGCGATACGGCCCTCTTTGGCCGTAACGGTCGCTCATTTTGGTAACGTCGCCAGGGGGAAGTCAGCAGCCGGATGTGCTTTGTTCGCCGTATATGCCGTCGTGCGCTTTTCGCCGGGCTCCTGGCGTTGGCCTTGATGCCCGCCGGCAGGGCGGAGCAATCCGATCCGCCTGCTTATACCGTCTCAGGCTCCCGTCATCCATTCCATGACGTATTGCGCTTCATGGATCCAGAGGCGCGGACGGAGCCGTACGTCGAACACAGTGCCGTCGGTGTGTTGCATGCCGCGCGAACACGGCGCAGGCGTTCACAAGTCGTCTACGCCAGAAGACGCGGGCGCCTCGACTATGTCCGGTATGCCGTCAGGCCCGCTTATCGAAGCTTCCCGCGATACGCTTATTGGGGCGCCGGATACCCGCGCTATTATCCGGCGCGCGGATACAATTATTACTATCCGTATCCCTACTACTATTCCTATCCTTATCGTTACTTCTATCCAGGTTACTGATTGTGCCGGCACCTCTGTTGGCTTGCATGTCCGCTGTCGCCGCGTTCTACCAGCTTCCACCGGCAGCGCTGCCGGCGATCCATGCCGCGGAAAACGGCCGAGCGGGGATTGTCAGGCATAACCGGAACGGCTCCGACGATCTGGGAGCGATGCAAATCAATACGATCTGGCTTCCAATGCTTTCGGCCGGAACCGGATTGCCCCAAGACCGTCTGCGCGATGCGCTTATTCGACAGGACTGCTTTAATGTCGCGGTCGCCGGAGCCATCCTGCGCATCTACCTGCACGAGGCGGGCGACAACCTTGTCAGGGCCGTTGGATACTACCACTCCCACACGCCGTCGTTGCGTGTAGCTTACGAGCGGCGCGTGTTCTCATCGCTCCGCGGTGCGGTTTCATTCCGCTCATCACGCACGCGCCGCGGCCGCGGACATTCCGTACCGTCCTCCGCGGAGTAGTGTTCGCGGACTGGTCAGGTGTCCGGGCGGAGCAGCGGACGGACGTCCTCGGCGATAAGATGCAACTGTTCAAGGGCAAGGCTGTTCGGCATTCCGGGCCAATGGATCGACGCGACGAGATGATTCACGCCCAGACGATCGTTGAGCCGATTGAGTTGATCCGCGACCTCCGCCGGCGAGCCCAGGAGAAAACGGTCTTCGAGTAGTTCGTCGAAGGCGTGATCGAAATCGTCGCCTTCCGGCATGACCTTGTCCTGACCCCACGCACGATAGGCTTTGTATTTCTCCTCAAGGTAGGGCTGGGCCAGGCGGATCGCCTCGGCGCGGGTCCTCGCGACGAAGACCTCGCGCCGCATCGGCACTTCAGTGGGGAACGGCCGGCCGAATTCCTCGAGCGAGCGTTTGTACAGGTCCATTTGCCGCTCGATCGTCGCCAGTGTGTTGTGCGGATTGATGTACCAGCAATCGCCGATGCGCGCCGCGCGCCGGATCGCGACATCCGCGTTGGCGCCGATCCAGATCGGCGGAGTTGGTCTCTGCAACGGTTTCACCGGACACGTCGCGTGATCGAGTTCGAAATCCGTTCCCTTCATCGTGACGAAGTCCTCAGTCCACAACCGGCGAATGGCTGTGAGGCATTCCTCGAAGCGGGCACCCAGACGCCCGCGCGGCACGCCAAACGCCTTGAACTCGACGTCGCGGTAACCAATCCCGGCGCCGAACACGAGCTTGCCGCCGCACAGCAGATCGAGCGTCGCCAGTTGCTCGGCGAGATCGAGCGGTTTGTGCAACGGAACCAGCACGAGGCCGCAGATGATCCGAAGCCGCGGCGCGATCGCGGCACAATAGGAGAGAAATGGGATCTGCTGCACCGACTCGAACGGATGCGCGCTGTAATGCGAACCCTTGACGATGCCGTCAAAGCCAAGACGGTCAGCGGTGCGCACCAGATCGAGATCGTCGTCCAGGTGCTGCCGGGTGTCGCCGGGCGGATGCTGGCCGCGAACCATCAGGCTGAGCTTCATGGTGCTACCTTTGCCAATCCGTGGGGAGATATTCCGCGTGACACTGATCAGCGCTCCGATTTCGGAATGAACGTGACGCCAGGCAATCCGTCGAAATGCGCGTCGCAGGTCAGCAAGTCGGCGTCATAAAGCAAGGCTGTCGCGTAGACGATCGCATCGGCCGTGGCGAGCCGATGCTGAGCACACAACGCGACCGCCGCGAGTGCGACTTTGGTATCGAGCGGCACAACGACGCACATCGAGGTGAACGCGGTGACCTGATCGGCCTTGTCGTCTCCCGCTTCACGGTTGAGCCATTTGGTGAGTTCAAGCTGAACGATGGTTGGGACCAGCCACGCCTCTCGCGCTGGTATCTCGCCGGCGAGGTTGGCCCCGGCCGGCGACGCGGCGAGCCATTCGATCCACGCCGAGGTGTCGACCACCCGCATCAAAACCGGTCTTCATGGTCGCGGTAATCTTCGGTGTTGGCGCCCTTCGCGATGCCGAACAGATCCTCTCGCTTTGGCACGGGGACCAGGAGAACGCCGGTCCCTTTCGGAATGAACGCGAATTGCTGGCCGGGGGTCCAATGGTGCGCGGCACGCACCGCTTTTGGGATTGAGATCTGGAACTTCGCGGACAGTGTGGCGGTATCGGCCATTTTCCTACGCCTTTGCGATCGATCATCTATCGGTAGGAAATTAGCACCGCTCGAGCGGGGATGGAACAGCTTCACTTGGCCTGGCGATCCCACGCCAGGTTCCCCACGTTTCCGTCGGACGCGACGCCGAGTGGGCGCTGCCTTGCGCGGGACGCAGACAATCGGACTGGGCTTTTTATGCGGACTCCTCCGCCATGCCCTTCTCGGCGAGTTCCTGCTTCGCTTTTGCGTTCTTGGTGAGGGCGAGCCCCATGCCGCGCATCACATTCTCGGCTTTGGTGAACTGGATGTTCGAGTATTCGATGATCTCGAGCCGGTTGCCCCAGGGGTCGAGGAAGTCGAGGAACGGACCCTCGACCATGCGCGCGCCGGCCGCTTGTGCAAGTTCGAGGATGCGGGAACGGTCGTCGACGACGAGGCCGATGTGGCGAGCCTCGGTCGGGCGGTCCGGTGCCGTGGGGCGCAGGGTCATGTTGATGAACTGGTCGCCCATGTCGATGAAGGCGGCACGAGGGTTCTTGCCGCGCAGGGTGAACGAGAACAGGCGGCCATACCATTCGAGCGCGGCATCGATGTCGCCGACCTCGATCGCGACGTGATTGATGCCGACCAGGCGGGGTTTGGGGGCTTCGGTCATGAGGGATCTCCAGGGAGAGTTCGCGATGAAGGCTTGTTGCTCCGCCTACCCTAGCAATCTATCCTGGCCGCGTGCAGAGGGACCTCCGAATGGGCGTTCTGGCGAGAGTTGACGAACCGGACGGATGGATGAGCCGCGCCGAGTACCGCCTCTGGGCTGAAGGCCGCCCTGGCCGGTTCGAACGGATCAACGGTCAGGTCGTCGCCATGGCTCCGGTGCGTGTCGGCCACGCCCGGATCAAGGGCAAGGCCTACATGGCACTGACGGCGGCGGTCGCCGCCGCGGGCCTGCCGTGCGAAGTGCTTGTGGACGGCCCGACGATCGAGGTCGGAGAAAGCGACTATGAGCCGGACGTGATCGTGCGATGCGGGTCAGACGTTGTTCCCGACGACAGCCTCGTGGTGCCGGACGCGACGATCATTGTCGAGGTGCTGTCGCCGACCACCCGCCGGACCGACGTGAGCCAGAAGCTGGCGGACTACTTCCAGGTGCCGTCGGTAAAGCACTACCTGATTTTGTTCGCCGACCATATCCAGGCCATTCATCACCGGCGGGTTGACGACCGGATCGAGACGCGCGTGTTGACGGACGGCGATGTCACGCTGGACCCGCCGGGGCTTACGGTCTCGCTCGCCGGTTTTTATGAGGCAGGCGGCGCTGGGCACCACACCGCGACACCGCTGAACGGCGGCTTCCGCTGAGACGACCGCTCGAGAATGAGCGGTGGATCATGATGCAAACCGCTCATCATGAGTATCGTGCTATTCACCGCGGGACAAGCCCTTAAGAAACGCAGAGTTTACGACATATAGCACGTCACCCTTTAAACGTTCCCGCTCCGCTTCGAGGCGACGGTAATCGTACTCGACGTCATAGATAAATAAAGAAATCGACGTCTCACTTACAAATCCAAGAAAGCCATACCACAGCAGCAACTCGATAGTTTCGGCTACGCTCAAACCGACGCCATCGCTCGCAATAATCGCCTCAATGTCAGATTCTGTCATCAAGGCCGGAGATCCGATGAATGAATAAAGAATATTTTCCGGGGTCCCTGCAACGTCGCGCATTTCATATGCAAAGTCGGACACCAGGTATCGGGCCATCAAGCGCATTCCTTCGTCGACGTCCTCTGGCGTAACAAAAGCATGCCCTCGGTTGATGGCGCAGGAGATTGTTTTTTCGCATAAATCGATCAGGAAACGCGGGCGGCGAAGAGAATTATCTATAAGTAATGCGAGAGTGTCACCATGATTTAGGGTGGTATTTATTGCGTTCCAGGCATCACCCTGCTTGTCAGTGGCGACGGAGCTAACCACACGCTCCCGAATAAGATTTCGAAGCTGTGCCACGTCAGACCAATCGACTCGGATAAGATTGTATTTCCCTCGATCCGAGGTTTCCTGCACTAAAAGCTCATAAATATCACTGCGCAAAAAAAACCAGATGCCGCAGACTGACTTTGTTCCGCCGCAAATCTCTCTGGATTCGGTTCAGCGTCTCGATAAGATGCTTAACCGTACTAATATCGTGGCCTTCAACACGACGCGGCGGCCAACCCTTATCAAGATCGTCAATCAGGATCACAATCTCGTCGGCGATGTCGCTAAAGTCCGCAATAGAAGCGCGTAATTGCGGAATAAATTTTTCGAACATCGTATTGGTAATTCGGTTTCGTACCTCGTCGCTGTCGACAATTTGGCCCATCGCGGTAATCACACTATCAACCGCTGTTCTGAGTCGAGAGGTGAAATCTCCCGCAACGACGTCGTCGGTCAGGGAAAACGTCGTCTCAACATTCCTTATTCGTTCCTGCAATTTGAAATCGTTCCGTGCTCGACCTAAGGCAGTTTCGCGGAGTTTCAGGAGAATTTCAACATAAATGATGTACTGCCAAAATGCTGCAATTGTGTGGTCAAAGATGCCAGCACTCACGACGCCCAGCACGGATTCCCGCATCTCACTTAAGTTGTGCGACGCAGGCCTCAGATCGACAATGCAGGTTCTCCGGTTGCGGGAAAGGTGTGAGACGATCTGCAGTTATATCGCAGACTTACCCGAACCCTTGCGTCCAATCACAACAGCGCCCTCCGCCCGCAGAGCCCTTGCGAAAGCTGCTGTCTGGATGAAATAGTCGTTGAGCCGTTGGGTCTCGTTTTCGGCCATCGGGGAACCAAGGTCGATTGCGTTCAGTAAGTTGAGCGTGAGGCGACGATCGCGCGACGCCGCTCGTTGATTCCAAACCAGAACTTTCGCCGCGAATTCACCAACATGCCTGTCCGTCTCGTGGCCGAACGTGGAGTTAGTGATAAATTCACGATAGTCAATCGGCGCGGGTCGGTTATCGTACTGGATAGCTAAGCAGAGATTCGTAGCTCGGCCAACGGATCGACCATTCGCTCCCGGTTAAGGTCCTCGACGGCCGTATGGATTGCGTGGTCGAGTGCGGCGATATCGGTGAAGGTCTGATGGGCGAGGTGATGAGCCTTCAGATCGTGCCAGACGACCTCGATATCATTGAGTTCCGGCGCGTATTTGGGCAGCCACTCGACGGTGAGCCAGTGTGCCCGGGCGGCGAGCGCCGCGCGGGAAAGCTTGCTGACGTGGATCGGTCCATTGTCCTCGACCAGCACGACCGGTTTGACCTGCCGCCCCGGCATGGGGCCGTAGAGTTGATCAAGCTGTTCGAGATGCGCCACGAAATCGCTACTGCGTTTGGTGGGGCTGGTATGGACGATAAGCTGGCGTGTCATGTAATCGAGCGAACCCAGCATGGCCACTTTCCTGGCCTGTCCCGGCGCTGGCACGCGCAGATCGGCGCCTGACTTCGCCCAGGCACGCGCGAGATAAGGATGCGTCAACGCCTCACTTTCATCACCGTAAAGCAGAACGATATCGCCAGCTTCGGCCTGACGCTTGCGTAGTTGCAGACGCAAACCGATCCGGTCCACCTCGCTGGCGGTCTGACGTCCCTTCAGCGTGTGCCGGGGCCGCCGCCAACGGAACTTTTTTTTCGCAACGCTTTTGATAATTGCGACCGGCTGATGTGAACACCCTCGCGCGCTTCGATTTCGGCGCGCAGACGGGCAATCGTCCAGTTCGTTCTGTCAGCCACTGGCTCTTCCAACAATGGCGTGACAACGCGCAATGCCACCGCGCTCTTCACCGGCTCTGGCCCAGGGGCGACACGCGCCTTCAAGGCCTCGACATCGCCGCGGGCGAATTCACCGCGCCAGAGGCGAACCGTGTCTTCGCGCACGCCGAACGCTTCGGCGATCCGTGCGCTGGTCCAGCCGGACAGTGTCAACAGAATGGCTCGTGCTCTGTCTGCTTCCCCGCGATCGCGTGACGCCGCCAGAGCCGAAAGGGCGGCTCGCTGATCAATGCTCGCTGTAACCGGAGATTTCCCGCTCATACCGCGCCTGTCCGAATCGGTGTTTGAAGCGAATCGTACGGCAGTCCGTTGGTCAACCTCCCGGAATCTGCTTAGCTGTTCACGATCCGCGCGCGGGCGGCGGCGAGGAAGTCGTCGTGCAGGTCGTCAGCAGGTGAAAGGGCCATCGCGGACTGTTTCCGTCAGGGTTTCCGGACCTATACAGACCACGCGTCGCGAACGCGAGACGTAACGTGCGGCGTGGGACAGGCCTTTGGCCCGAAGCAATGCCCGCGCACGGTATACCGCGTGCCGCGACCAGGCGCCCACGACTGTTGTTTGCGCCGGCGGATCGCAGGTGCCGGGCGCGACAGCAGTCCGCGTGGCGGCATTTGAGTGGCGGGCCTGGCAAAACCTTCAACGAAGCGGACTGCGACAGGCGTGCGAAACCGGTCTGGCCCTTCGCATGCGCTGACCGTTATGCATTGGTTCGTCACCTCGCCGAGAAAATTGTGTCCCGCCGCGATCAGACCAGGGGGGCACCAGAGGCAGCGCAATGTCGTTCCGGATTGGCCACGTTGTCCGTCGGTCGCCGACGATAGTTCCGATGGCAACCAGTCGGATTCGTCGGCGATGCGAAAACGACGTTCAAACCAATGCAGTCGATCGGCGCTGGACACAACGTCCAATCATGGCGAGTTCCGTGTCGGGGATGCCTCGTCAGGAACTCGTGCATCAGCAACGTGCACCCGAAGCGTTGACCCCAATCCGGTACGCCCATAGCATCGCAAGTAATGATTTCACGGTGAGGCACGATCTTCCCGGAATGCCCGGGCCTACCAACGCGCACCGCTGATTGGGGGAAGAGCTGAGCACGACAGCCGATGATTCGTCGATAGTTTCGCTTAATCGCAGTGAGACGTGGCAGAGCGACAACTACATCGCCATCAATATCCGCATCGAGCGCCTGGGCCCGTTTGAGCGGGAAGCCATCCTGTCGCGCCTTGGCGACCGCTCGCCGCAGCCGGTGGGACTTCGCATTTCCCCGTCGTCGAACGAGCTGATCCCGTCCTGGACACGCCAGGACCATCACCCGCAACCAGGCGAAGTACTCGACCTTTATTA